>JAUZOX010000110.1 GCA_030706265.1 Bacteroidota bacterium
AAAGTGTGTCATTTTCTTTTCCCGTGTCGGGTTTTGAGGGTTCCCAGGAGCGGGGATTCTTTCGGCCTACGGCCTCCAGAATCCCCGCTCCTGGGAACCCTCAAAAAATTTTAAAATTTTAATTTCGGCTATACCTATCCCCAAAGCGTTCCATTAACTCTCTTTGAATTGCATGCCAATTGGAAACCCCGTGCTTCCAGCTTTTTTCGTTGTATTTAAGTGTCAAATATAATTGTTTTATTAAACCCTTATCATTACTCCAGGCGCCTTTTGTCTTGGTTACTTTTCTCATTACCCGATGAACCGCTTCAACGGGGTTGGTGGTATAAATCATACGTCTTATGTTATCCCCATAATCCATAAAAGCCATCAGTTCATCCCAATCCTGTTCCCAGGAAGGTTTTATCTCTTTATACTTTGTATCCCACCGCTTTCCAAATGCCTCTAATGCTATCTCAGCCTGTTCCCGATTAGCTGAGGTATAAATCTGTCTTAAACTTGAGCAAACTGCCTTTATATCCTTGCAGCTCACGTAACATGTTGAATTACGTATCTTATGAACGATGCAGCGTTGTATTAATGAGCGTGGAAAGACATGTTCAATTACCTCCTTGAAGCCTTTAAGCCCATCAACGCTAAAGAAAAATATATCTTCAACTCCCCGGCGCTTAAGATCTTCCAATATTAGTCCCCACTGGCGAGATCCTTCCGATTCACCCAGATACAAACCCAGAATATCTCTCTGTCCTTCAGTTGTTATCGCATATACTGTATAAATTGCTTTTGTTGTAACCGTACCCTCTTCACGCACCTTATAATGAATGGCATCCAGATAAACAATGGGATAGCATGAGGCTAACACTCTGTGCTGCCAGCTTGTAATCTCATCCCATACCCGTTCCGTTACGGCACTGATAGTGCCTGCGCTTATTTCAAGTCCATATATTTGTTGTAGCTGAAAACGAACGTCTTCTACCGATTGACCACGAGCATAAAGGCTCATTATCACTTCATCAAGACCTGTGCTTAGCTCCCGCTCTCTCTTTTTTACGATGATGGGTTCGTGATCTCCCAAGCGATCACGTGGCGTTTGAATTGATAAGGGACCCGCTGTACTGCGTAAGGTCTTTTCAATATGTCCATTGCGTCTGTTACTTGTCCGGCCTGTTTTAGATTGTTGAAGAAAATCATCCATCTCTCCTTCTAAAGCTGCATTGACAAAACATTGCAGTAAATTTGTGAATACTCCTTTTTGGCCTAAGATGGGATCTCCCTGGTAAAGCCTGCTCAACATTTCTGTTCGTAATCCGTCGTCTGGAATGATCTCCTCCAGTCGCTTTCTTCTCTCTTGTTTTTTGTCTTGTCTCTTTTCCATGGTCAAAGTTATTTTTTTTATGTTTTGAACTTTGACACACTTATTTGAACATACTCGGATAAAAGGGAACTTTTAACACTTTTTTATTGGACCAAATGCATGATTGAAGATCACAAACACTATTGAACCAAACATACTTGCGAGTTCAATACGGACTATTTAACCAAATTATTTTCGGATGAAGCAGGTGACTTTTCATTCACATAAAAATAAAAAAAACCGTTCAAACTGAACGGCTTTTTTTATTTTTATGTGAATGGTTTCAGATTAACTGGATTAAATTATTCCGTTAATCGTGTCATTTTATTAGTAATGTGAAGGATTTTCATCCTGCCATTCATTGACACCGTCACGAATACGGTTTCTGAATGTGAGGGTATCTTTCACATAACTGGTCGTACCATCGGCATTAGCATACTTGTAATTCAGGAAAATCTTCCTGTTTTGCAGCAGCTTTGCATTGTTATAGGTACTGGGACCGTCGGGTTGAATCACGTTGGTAGCACCTGCAGCAGAACTGACGATGACGTTGGTTCCGTTCAAAGTGATTTGCATTTCGCCGCCAGCCTTGGTGGTTGTTTGGTCACTGTAACCGTTTGTAATCAGTGAGAATGGTGCAACCGTCGTTAGTTTCCAGATTTTATTTTCAGCAGTCGGTATGGCAGTCGGATAAACATTGGTCTTAACAATGTTTCCTGCGGCGTCTTTAATGGTCGTTACACCACCATGCCAGTAATTCCCGAACAACATGCTCTCATACTTTAATCCGATAACGGCAGTTCTCATGGCCGGAAGAATCGAATCGGTATTTGCACTGGTGATAGAGAAAGGAACAGCATAATTAACGCTTAATGTTAACGGATCGGCCAGGAAACGGGCTGAATCAACGGTTAAGGTGATATATCCCATGTGTTGGCCTGCCTTTATTACCATGGTGTTCAAATTGCTCAAAGAGAAGTAATTTGAAGGTAAGGGTAACAAGGTGCTGGTATTGGTTACGGCGTTTTTAACATAGCTGAATCCAGAATTTTTCATCGAAGCCAGTATTGCGGGCGTTACCAATGTGTTATCCACTGTAAAAGCTACATTACGATCGATGTTATTGGCCCTGATGCCCCCTATATCAACCCCGACCTGTATACTCATGCCTTCACCTACAACTACTGTCCGAACGTCAATCGGATAGGGGAAATATATAGAATTGTAGGGGTAATCAGTGATGTAACTCTTATAGCATGAGCTCATCAACACCGTAAGAATTATTAAACTTAGTATTTTTTTCATAACTGTTTCTTTTTAGTGTTTTATTTCCATGAATCCCAACCCTCGTTCTGGACCAGTTTGCTCATTCTCAACATTTCGTCATAAGGAATTGGAAGATATGCAGATTTGTAAACGCGGTTTTCAACAACTTGGGTTAAGTCGTAAGTGAATGACCCGTCAGCATTTTTGGTCGCTACGGCGCCATGTACCGGTTTATTCAGTTCGGTTAGTGTTGTTGTCCAACGGCGCATATCGTAAAAACGTTGACCTTCGAAACAGGTGGTGATCCGTCTTTCGTTTTTCAGGAAATCATCAAATTTGGTTTGATCCTGCGAAACTTCATCAAGGTAAGGGTCAGCTGCAGGTAATCCTGCCTGACCGTCGGTTGTTTTCCTGGTTCTCAAATAGGCGATCGCTGCTTTGGCAGAGAGGCCGTATTTTGAGGCGTTGGTAGGTCCTACAACATGATTGGCAGCTTCGGCAAATGCAAGTACCATGTGGCCCCATTCAAACAGGAACTTGGAGTGGCGTTGAATATCCTTCGTGTTTGAATTGTAGTTTAATCCCATGTAAACGAACTTTTTAATGTAATAACCGGTACGGCTGTTGTTTGAAGTTCTGGCGGGAGCATCTTTTCCACCGTTCTGCCAGTTTTCAAAAGTGTACATGGCGGTAGCGGTATTATTGAATCCGGCAATGCAATTGTTGTAGAAAATAGTGCTGTAGAAACGGGGCTCCCTGTTCAGGTAAGGATTCTTCGGATCATAGCCGCTACGCGGATCGGTAATAGGATAACCGTTCTTCATCCCGAATGCGTCTACCAAATCCTGAGAAGCACCCATGGTTCCATTGCACTGGAAGCCTCCGGGGTAGAACATCTTCTCCATAGCATCATTACTTCCGTACTGTGTTATCCAGATTCCACCCGAGAATTGAGGATTAACCCAGTTGATCTGCGTAATCGGATTGAATGCATTTGCCTTTTGAGGATTAGCGGTGTTACCGTTACCATCAACGGTCAGTTTAAAGTCCATCACCTTTTTGGCATTTACTGCTGCCGAATCCCAACGCGAGATGTCGTTATTGGGATTGAACCGTGGGCTTGCCCACGTCAGATATGCCACAGCCTTGATGGCCCTGGTGGTGATGCCATCGATACGTGCCCAGTAGAGTGAACCTGCATAAGCTGCATCGGATGAGAGATTCTTAACCAGAAAATCACGGTATGCAATCGGTAGATACTTATAGGCTGAATCACAATCTTTCACGATTTGCTTGATGCAATCGTCATAGGTATCACGGGCAAGGTTAACATTCTTACTGATGTCGACAGGTTCAGTAACAATGGGGAATCCCAGTAACTGTCCATTCATGCCCTTACCGCCGAACTTCATGAGCAGATCCCACTCGTACCAAGCCCTTAAAGCAAAAGCTTCTCCCTGCAGACGATACCGTACCAGGCTGTCGAGGTGGGGAACAATCAGAAAACGAGTTTTGAATCCTCTTCTGTCTTTCAGGAAGGTATTGGCTAACCGGATTGCCTTATAATCATTGTCCCAATATGACCTGAATGGATCCGAAGCGGTAGAGATTAACCCCTGGGCCAGTTTGCACATATCCCTGGTCGTACTTGTCGAAACGGCATTGTCAGTTGCACAATCGAGATATGCACCTTCGTTGTTGTCGTAGTTCTTGGCAATGGTGCTATACATCTGTCCGATCAAACCCTGGACCATTTCAGGACGTTTCCAGAGATCTGCTTCAGAACGGGCTCCATTGGGAAATGGGTCCAGATACTTAACGCATGAACTTAAGAGAACAAAAAGAAACCCTGTCAGAACTAATATTTTCTTTGTATTCATAATCATCAAAATTTAAAAAGTTAATTTAATTCCAGCAGTATATGTCGAGAATAATGGGTAGGAGCTAATACCGGAATTGACTGATTCGGGATCAACATCTTTAACCTTGGTTATCGTCAACAAATTTGCGCCACGAATGAAGAAACGTACACCTCTTGCCGCAATCGAATAAGCGGTTTTTTGGGGTAAAGTGTAAGCTATTTCGATGTTTTTAACTTTAAAGAAGCCACCCTTCATCAGCCAAAATGTTGAGCTCTGGAAGTTGTTTGAAACCTGATAATAGGTCAGCCTTGGATAAGCGCCACCGACATTTTCCTTGACAAAATTGGAATAATTGTTATCACCCCAACCGTTCCAGTAATATGAGTTGGTCATCGGGATATCGTATAAAGCCCTGCCTGTTCCGATTACGGTCATGTCAAAGTTTTTATAGGCCACTTTTAAATTAACGGAATAGAAAAGGCGGGGTGTGGTGTGACCAATTTTACTGATGTCATTGGCATCAATAAAACCGTCATTATTCTGATCCTTGTATTTCAAATCGCCTGCATGAAGTGCGGCATCATATAACTGGGGAACTACCAGTGTTTCTTCGTCTGTTGCAAATTTTCCGATGCAGACCAATCCGTAATAAGCGTCAGCCGATTGACCCACATGGCTTTGATAGGAATTACGATAAGAAGGTTCATCCAGTTTTACGATTTCGGAATTCTGTACCGTTGCGCTACCGCCCAAAGAAACCTTGACATTTCCGATTTTATCATTGTACTGCAGTGAGCTTTCAATACCGGTATACCGTGTTTTATTGTAGTTGTAGTAAGGTTTGGCACCCGATAATCCGTCAACGTAAGGAACTACATTTGAGAGCTGGGTAATGATGCCATCACGGAGGTTGTTGTAATAATTGACTTCGAATGACAGTTTGTGTTTCAGCAACAATCCTTCAATACCTACACTGAATTCGTCTCTTGTTTCCCAGGTCAGATCAGGATTTCCTGTTCTGCTTTCATAGGTTTGATACTGCGTCTTGTCTTCACTGCTTCCAAACCAATAACCGGTTGGAGCGGGACCGAATTTTGTTCCACTGGTATTATAAGTATAAACGGTGTTATAATAATAAGGAGAGGTGTAGGCTTCATATCCGAGTTTACCAACGTCTGCACGTACTTTCAGGAAATCAATGAATTTCAAACCTGACATGAATTTCTCATCTGAAACAACCCATCCTAAACCAACGGCCGGGAACAATCCAAACCTTTTGGCTCTGCTGAAACTGTATGTTCCGGCATAGTTTGCCGAAGCCTGGATGCTGTATTTGTCATCATAGGTGTAGAATGCACTCAAAACGGCATTTTGTTGGCGCCTTGGTTCTTCGATACCGTTTAATGCAGACTTGGCAAGGTTATACGTCAGGGTTGACTGCAGCGCATGTTTGCCAAAAGTACGGTCATAACTGAAAGTCTGGTATACATTGAAACGGTTTAAATAGTAGTCGTGCAGTTTAGCTTGTCCAGCCATATCGACACCATCGTGTACCTTTGTCAGGATAGCCGTATCGGCACCTGTTGCGGTTTTTGACGGTGTTACCGTATAGGCGGTATAATCTTCTGCCTTACCAATACGCAAAAGGTCTAATGCCTGAAAATCAAGGAAGGTCTTAGAGGTAAGTCCCTTCAGGAAATGTTTCATGTCATAGTTAAGGGTCAATGAAGTATTTCCCGACCGTCCCGTTTCTGTATAGTACCCGTTATTGAGAACGCGTCCAACAGGGTTGTTGGGGTAAGCGGTTGTAATGCCGTACCAGGGTTTTACCAGTGATGGATCATTGTTGGCATAAACAGGAAATGCGATAGGATTAATGGAATTGATGTCGCCCAATAAGCGGTCCATTTCAACAATATCCATCGTTCCATCATCACTGTTATCTGCACCATAATTTGAATCATAACCATAATTTGGAGATTTACGGGAAGACAGTCCTCCGTAAAAGTCGAATTTCACTTTGATCAGGTCATTGACCCTGATATCGAGGTTGGCTCGGGTGCTTAACCGGTTAAAACCGGCGGCAGGACCTATCTTATAAATATCACCATCACCGTCATAAGCCAGGTTGGCATAGTATTGAACTGCATCATTTCCTCCCTGTGAAGCAACATTTACCCTTTTAAACGATCTCTGGTTATCAAGAATCAAATCTTTGTAATTTGAACTTGGAAAATATAAATCATAGGGATTGTTCAAAGCATATTTTGCAATCTGGTCGGTGGTATAATTGGGCGTTAATCCACTGTTGATTCTGGCCTGGTTGTTCAGGGCAGCATAATCGGCCCCAGAGGTGAACCCAGGGAACCTGCCGACTAACCCCATGCCGTATTCAGCATTGACATTTAAGATACGCTCATTTTTCTTTCCGCGTTTTGTCTTGATGAAAATGACTCCGTCAGCAGCATTGGGACCATACATGGTCTTGGCGACGATGTCTTTGAGAACCGTTACCGATTCAATTTCCTGCGGATCGAGTTGCATTTCTGTGATGTCGATAGGCACGTCGTCAATGATGTACATCGGGCTGCGACCTCTCAAGGAGAGCGAAACTCTTTCCTTGGATCCAAAATTCCCCAGTTTTTCTTCGGGGCTTGTACCCGGAATACCATAGTTTTCGACAACATCGAGGCCCGGTACCAAACCGGCAAAGTCGTTTCTCAAATCAGTTGAAGGATATTTTTCCAGCTGATTTCCGGTAATTACTTTCTCGGCGCCTGTAAGGTTCCGCTTTTTGACGGTCATATAAGGTAGCTGAATATTGTCGCTGTTCGACATGTAGAGCTTTGATTTAACCAGCTTTATGGTATTGTTTACCAAAATCTCCTGAACCAGGACGGAGACATTTTCGTATCCGGAAGTGGAGATGGTGACAAAATCGGTTGGGAAGGCCTGAAAGACAACGGTGCCTTTGGCGTCGGTGGCAGTATGAATAATCCCTTCCCCGACCACAACCTGGGCATTCGATATAGGCTTACCGCTCTCGTCGGTCACGTGCAGGTTAATGCTGGTTGCCTTAACTTTATTGGGTGCCTTTTTTTGAGCCTGGATTGTCCCTAAAAACAAGAGGCAAAGCATCAACACGCCGATAAACCTGAATTTTTGAAATAATATATGATGAAATTTCATAATCTTCTTTTTTATTGGTTTTTAATGTTAC
>JAUZOX010000111.1 GCA_030706265.1 Bacteroidota bacterium
CATATAAATGATCAACGAGGTGAAATATCCCAGTCCCATTGCCAGTTCGGTGGAACTCTTTTCCTCTTTGCCACTTTGATTGATATTGATGGTCGTTATCGATACATTGGCCTTTGCCGCCTTTATTTTTTCTTCACTGATCCCCTGTTCTGCAAGCTTTATTTTCTCTATTTCCTTTTCCATTGTAGAGCTGACAACATTCTTTAAATTGAGGTCAGGTTGCTTCTCAGCATAAATAATGGGTTGAGGTGTTTGATCATTTTCAGCTTTTGGAATATAAAGGAAGGTTGTGAATTTACCTTTCCGCACACTGTCTTTCCCCTCATTTGGGGTTCCGGTAAATTCATTAAATGTTAATCCGTTATCGTTTATAAACTTTCCTTTAAACCATCCGGTTTCATCCAGGACCATTACTTTGTGCTTTGAATGGCTTGTCATACCAATAACGATGGGTACGATGATGATGGCAGCCATAAAAATTGGTCCCAGAATTGTCATTACGATGAATGATTTCTTTCTGACTCTTGAAAGATATTCGCGTTTGATGATGAGACTGATCTTGTTCATGGCGGCAATGTTATGAAGGGTTTGCAGTGACGGTTTCGCGATTTTCTTTTACTTTCTCGATAAAGATATCATTCATGGAGGGAAGTAATTCGTTAAAAGAATGGACTTCAACATGGGGCAATACCAGTTGAAGCAGGGTATTGGATTTTTCTCCTACCGGTAATTGGATCTTTGCGGTCTGTAAGTGATCGACACTGGATTGTTCAAGTACTGTAAAGTTATCAGGAAGCAGGGAGACGATATCACCGGGATATCCGCTATAATTTAACTGGTAGCTGTTTGAACGATAAGTGTGCTTAATGTCGGTGACTTTACCTTCCAATATTTTCTTCGACTTATTGATGAGCGCGATGTCATCGCATAGCTCCTCAACAGATGCCATATTGTGGGTCGAAAAGATGATGGTAGCTCCTTTTTCACGAAGTTCCAGAATCTCATCTTTCAACAGGGTCGCATTGATAGGATCAAATCCACTGAACGGTTCATCAAAGATAAGTAGTTTGGGCTCATGAATAATGGTTATGATGAACTGGACTTTTTGTTGCATGCCCTTCGACAGCTCTTCTACGTTTTTAGTCCACCAATTCTGGATTTCAAATTTCTCAAATAAAGTCCTGAGCCGCTTGGTGGCAATTTGCCTGGGGACCCCTTTTAACTGGGCAAGGTACAATGCTTGTTCTCCGACAGCCATTTTTTTGTAGAGTCCGCGCTCTTCGGGTAAATAACCGATCATGGCCGTGTGTTTGGGCTGGAGCTTCTCACCATGGATAAACAAGGTGCCCTCATCCGGAGCAATGATTTGATTGATGATGCGGAGGAGGGTGGTTTTACCGGCTCCGTTAGGTCCGAGCAAACCATAGATGCTGTTTTCCGGTACATTGATGCTTACTTTGCTCAGTGCAGTCTGGGCCGCATAACGCTTGGTTACTTCTTTGGCAACAAAGATGTCCATATGGATAGATGTTGTTATGAATGGAAATACTCTCTCATTCTTTCAAAAAAGCCGCGATCTTTAATGTTGGGATTGGGCTTGAAATTTTCTGAACCGCGCAATGACTCCAATATTTCTTTTTCGCCTTTGGACAAGTCGCGTGGAATCCAAACAATAATACTGACAAGCAGGTCACCCCGTCCATATCCATTGAGGGAAGGAATACCCTTATTCTTTAAACGAAGGATTTTACCACTCTGGGTGCCGGGTTCGATTTTAACTTTTGCACGTCCTTCCAAAGTCGGCACTTCAATTGTAGTTCCCAGTGCAGCTTCGGGAATGCTTAAATAATGTTCATAAATCAGATTGTCTCCATCCCGCTGCAACGAAGGATGTTTTTCTTCTTCGATTTGGATGATTAAGTCACCGGGGATACCTCCACGAGCTGCGGCATTACCTTTACCGCTAACCGAAAGTTGTATGCCTTCGGATACACCTGCGGGTATGTTGATGCTAATGATTTCTTCTCCTTTTACAATCCCGTTGCCATAACAAACAGGGCATTTATCGGTTATGATCTGGCCTTCCCCACCGCATGTCGGACAGGTTGAAGAGGTCTGCATCTGTCCCAGGAAGGTGTTGGTGATTCGGGTGACCTGACCGGTGCCATGACATGTTGTACAAGTTTGATACGATGCTCCGCCTTTAGCACCGGTGCCGTTGCAGGAGGAACAGTTTATGTATTTGTTGACCTTGAGCTTTTTCTCAACGCCGGTCGCTATTTCTTCGAGTGTGAGTTTGACTTTTACTCTTAAGTTAGAGCCCCTGTTGACTTTTCGGCCACGACTTGTGCTGCCTCCAAAACCACCAAAACCGCCAAAAGCACTCCCAAAGATATCTCCAAACTGGCTGAAAATATCTTCCATGTTCATTTCCTGGAATCCACTTCCTGAATTTTTCAATCCATCGTGGCCAAACCGGTCATAACGTGCACGCTTGTCCGCATCACCCAGAACCTCATAAGCTTCTGCAGCTTCTTTAAACTTATCTTCCGATTCTTTATTATTGGGATTCTTATCGGGATGGTATTTAATCGCCATCTTTCGGTAAGCCTTTTTGATTTCTTCGGGTGAAGCGTTGCGGGATACTCCTAATATTTCGTAATAATCTCTTTTAGTCACTTTCTTAATTCCTTAATATTAAACAACAGATCCGGGTTTAACTTCCGACGACCACTTTTGCAAATCGGATTACTTTTCCGTTTAAAGTGTAACCCTTTTCGACCACATCAACAATTTTATCTTTCAATTTGTGGCTTGGAGCCGGAATCTGTGTGATGGCTTCATGAAAATCAGTGTTTAAAGGCAATCCGACCGCCGAAATTTCTTCCAGGCCCTGTTGCTTTAATATATTATGAAGCTTACTGCTGATGAGTTTTATACCTTCCAGATGTGCGTCTTCAACTTCTGTTGAATTCCACGACTTAATGGCCCTGTCAAAATCATCAACAACAGGCAGTAATGCCTGGATTATTTCAGCAGAAGCCGTTTTACTCATTTCGATTCGCTCTTTGAGGGTGCGCTTCCGGTAGTTGTCGAACTCTGAATATAACCTTAAGTATCTGTCGTTAAGATCGTTTATTTTCAATTGAAGATCTTCGCTTTTTTCTGCACCTGCTGAAATGTCAGAACCGGGAGTCTCTTCTTCATTAGATTCGCCAGAAGCCGAAGCTTCTACTTCTTCAGCAGGATTAACAGATTCTTCATGGGAAGTATTTTGCTGCTTATCATCTGTTGCAGCACCCGGGGTTTTATTTTCTTCCGGTTCAACCACTTCTCCTTTGTTTTCGCTGGTAATATCATCGACATTACCCTTTGTTTTATTTTCTGTTTTGCCTGACTTATAATGCATCATTTAACGTAGTTTTTCTGTTTGATTTATTTAAAATTTATATACGCATTTGAAATTCCAGTGCTGTATACAAAGATTTTGCCAAGGATGAAAACGGTCAAAATGACAGTATTATTATCCTTCAGACCTGCTAATTTGAGCACCCAGCTTGCGTAAGCGTTCGTCAATTTGTTGATATCCCCGGTCAATTTGTTCAATGTTCTCGATGATACTGGTTCCGTCGGCGGATAATGCAGCGATCAGCAAAGCAACTCCGGCACGGATGTCCGGTGAACTCATCCTGATTCCCCTCAACGGATATTCATGATTCAAACCTATTACCGTTGCCCTGTGGGGATCACAGAGAATGATGCGCGCTCCCATGTCAATAAGTTTATCAACAAAAAACAATCTGCTTTCAAACATCTTTTGATGGATTAGTACACTTCCCTGTGCCTGAATGGCTGTGACCAATGCAATGCTGATCAAATCGGGGGTGAATCCGGGCCACGGAGCATCGGCAATGGTCATGATTGAGCCGTCCATGTACGAATCAACTTCATAATGATCCTGAGCTGGAATAAAAATATCGTCGTTATGTTGTTCAACTCTTATACCCAGCCGCCTAAAAACGTCAGGTATAAGGCCGAGCATTTGGTAATTGACATTACGGATTGTAATCTCAGACCGGGTCATAGCTGCAAGCCCGATGAATGAACCCACTTCAATCATGTCGGGCAATAGGGTATGCTTGCATCCATGAAGTTCTTCGACTCCTTCGATCGTCAAAAGGTTTGAACCCACTCCGTTTATTTTTGCACCCATGTTATTCAACATGTTGCACAACTGCAACACATAGGGTTCGCACGCAGCGTTGAAGATGGTGGTCTTTCCTTTTGCCCTTACAGCCGCCATCACAATATTGGCTGTTCCGGTCACCGATGCTTCGTCAAGGAGCATATAATCGCCTTTTAGTCCGGTGGTCTCAACCTTGTATGATTGATTTACAAGGTCGACTTCGAAACGAGCTCCCAGTTTCTGAAGACCGATGAAATGGGTATCCAGTCTGCGACGGCCAATCTTGTCGCCTCCGGGTTGAGGAATGTAGCCGATACCAAAACGGGCGAGTAAGGGACCCAGGAGCATAATCGATCCCCGCAGACTCGATGCTTTGGCTCTGAAATCTGGTGTTTTCAGGTGTTCAAGGTCTACATTGCGGGCTTGAAAGGAATAGGTATCCGGAGCTTTTTTTTCTACTTCAACTCCCAGCGATTGCAGTAACGCGATTAATTTATTTACATCCTGTATGTCGGGGATGTTGCTAATGGTAACCTTTTCAGAAGTCAGTAATACAGCTGAGATAACCTGAAGTGCTTCATTCTTGGCTCCTTGTGGAATGATTTCTCCTTTAAGCGGCCTTCCACCTATTATCTCGAATGAATTCATGGGGTTATGTTGATTTTTGGATGTGTTTAGGGCCTTTTTCTGCCTCTGAAATCTTTACGACCACCTTGCGAGTTACTTCCGCTGCCTTGCTGACGGTTATTGGCATTGCTGCTGGCACTGTTTGAGCTATTGGGATTGTTCGGATTGTTTTGCTGCCGTCCGGATTGCAACTTTTTGGACCGGTTGTTTGACGGTCTGTTGCGACCCAGAATTTCGTTGGTATGGCTCAGATGCATGTCCTCGCTTAGCTTGAGCTTGCCATTTGAAAGCAGTTCAAGGTGTTCGGCAATCAACTCATCGTTGACCGAATCGCGATTCCAGTTCAGATAGGATTTCTTTAAATGATTGGCAATGTTTTTTATAAGGACTTCACGTTCGGGGCTATCGTCCATCTTGCTCACTTCTTTGATGATCTTGTGGATTAATTTCCCGTAGGGACGAAGTTCAATTTCTTCCTGCGGATATCCGATTCGATCGGGTTTGGTATATAGATCTTGTTGTGAAGGAGGAGGGAAGGCGGCATCCACATCGAGTTTGAAATCACACATGATATAGAGATGATCCCAAAGCTTGTGTTTTAAATCGACGGTATCGCGGGTATCGGGATGCATCATTGCCATGATATTGACTAAAGCATGTGCCATGCGGGTACGTCGTTCCCGGTCTTCGACCTGGACGATGTATTCGGCCATTTTTTGTATGTTGCGTCCATACTCTGAAATAATCAAATCGGGACGTGTTGTGTTATATTCCATGTTAAATGTAATTTCTGCTGGTAAGTAAAAAATGTCAATACCTTAAGATATTGATCAAAGGTCGTTAAAAACGGCCGCATTTCAAATATTATTATTGCCTGATTTTAGCAAGAAGCCACAAAATTACTTTAAATCAGGAACGTATCCTTGCGTGGGATGTTTTTTTTCTTAAAAAAGCCAATAATGATCCGTTTATACGATTTTCAGTTTGGCAAATTGCAGTAAGAGCTGTTTCTGGCCGATGCCCTGAAAGAAGACGGTGGCCTTTTTATTGGGGCCCGAACCTTCCATGCTGATGACTTTTCCCTGGCCGAATCGCTGATGTTGAACATCCATTCCAACCTGGATCGCATCAATAGCATCGGGCTGAAAGTTATTGTTCTGACCGGTAGGTTGTTGCTGCTGTAACGGTCGTTTTGATGGAACACCTTGGGTCACGGTAATAATTTTCTTTAAGTTGCGGGGTGCGGTCGTCGGAAGGGGGGGCTTGCTGAAGTCGGCTGGCGTCTTTTCTGTAAAGAAGCCATGTTTAGCAATGCTTTTAACCGTCTGATCCAAAAACCGGGGATCAATTTCCTCGATGAACCTGCTTGGCTCACACAATGTCAGAGAACCATATTTATAACGACTTTCTGCATAAGAGAGGGTAACCCTTTTCTCTGCACGGGTGAGGCCGACATAAAACAGGCGGCGTTCTTCTTCGAGGTCGGAACGTGAACTCAGGGACATATGCGAAGGGAAAAGGTTTTCCTCGAGGCCCACGATATAGACATATGGAAATTCAAGACCCTTTGCCGAGTGCAAGGTCATCAGGCTCACCTTATCAGTGTCATCCGGATCATCTTCGTCCGAATTCGTGAGAAGGGCAACCTCAGACATGAAGTCAGGCAACGATCTGAGAGCATTCCCGTCTTCACCAGGCATATCAGGTTCTTTTTCCGAAAATTCTTTTAGTGCGTTGAGCAGCTCTTCGATATTTTCGGCCTTGCTGATCCCTTCGGGTGTCTTGTCTTCATTGAGGTCACGGAAGATACCGGCTGAACTTGCAATTTGTTGGGCCAGTTCATAAGCGTTGCGTGAAAAAAGCTGAGCCTTGAAACTGTTGATCATCGTGGCAAACTGGTCAATCTTTTCGATAATGCCGCTGCTGATGCCGGGATTGTGTTGTCTGATCTGTTCAAGAAAGGAAAAGAAGGGGATTCCTGTTTGGTTGGCTCCAATGATCAATTTTTCAACGGTCGTTTTACCGATTCCCCTTGCGGGATAGTTGATAATGCGTTCGAGCGCTTCCTGGTCGTTGGTGTTGATGACGACCCTGAAATAGGCTAACAAATCTTTTATTTCCTTGCGCTTATAAAATGAGAGGCCTCCATATATGCGGTAGGGAATGTTGCGTTTTCGCAACGCTTCTTCCATTGAACGCGATTGGGCATTGGTACGGTATAGAATGGCAAAATCGCTGTTATGAAGCTGATTGTTCATTTTGGTCTCGAAAATCGAGCTGCCTATCAACAGGCCTTCTTCGGTATCCGATGATGCTTTCAAAACGGGGATCCGTTGTCCTTCTTCATTTTCAGTCCATACCTCTTTAAAAATCTGTTCCTTGTTCTTTGCAATGACACTATTGGCAGCGTTGACGATGTTTTGCGTAGAACGGTAGTTTTGTTCCAGTTTAAACACTTTCGCATCGGGGTAATCGCGTTGGAAGTTGAGAATGTTCTGAATATTGGCTCCGCGAAAAGCATAGATACTTTGAGCATCGTCTCCTACGACACAGATGTTTTCGTCACGGGCCGCCAGTTTCTTGATAATCAGATATTGCGCATAATTGGTATCCTGATACTCGTCAACCAGAATATACCGGAACTTTTGCTGATATTTGTAGAGTGCCTCAGGAAAATCACGCAGGAGGATGTTCATGTTGTAAAGCAGATCGTCAAAATCCATTGCCGAGTTGCGTACCAACTTAATCCTGTACTTAATAAAGATTTCTCCGATCAGAGGTTTTCCGGCTGCTTTATCCTGCATTTGGATTTCGGCATTTGCTCCATATTCATCGGCCGAAAGCAGACTTGATTTGGAAGAAGATATACGGTTGAGGATATAATTGG
>JAUZOX010000112.1 GCA_030706265.1 Bacteroidota bacterium
AATGCAGACACCACACAAAGCAAAGATTTCAGAGACAATCACAATATCGGATTGCGCCTTGAACAAAATATTGATTCAGCCGATATCCTGATCGCAAAGGCAAATATCAATTTCAACACCACACGGAGCGATAACGCACTTTTATCCCTTTATTCTGACGCCAATGATATCACTACCCGTGATCTGACAACGTTGAATAATAACAAACTCGCCGGATGGAATATCAATAGTGCAGCCATCTTCCGGCATCGGCTAAAAAAGAAAGGGGCTAATTTTGCAATCAGCGGCGGATATAATTCCACCAAATCCGATGGCCTGGATAATCCGTTTTCGTTCAATCGCTTTTTTGAAGCCAACACCTTCACCGATCAGGTTCGGGAGCTGACCACCAATAATCACAACACAACAAACCAGTTCAAGTCCAGTATGTTGTGGACCGAGCCTTTATCCAAGGTATTCTTTCTGGAAGCCTTCTATAATTTTAATGAGACAAACAATGTCCAGGATAAACTTACTCAAAATGCAGCACTCCAGAATATCAGAGTCGATAGCTTAACGGCGTATTATACCAATGAAATTTTATTTAACCGTGTCGGAACAACGTTCCGATACTCCAACAACGGATTAAACGCAAGTCTGGGTTTAGCGGTCCAGCAGTTACAACTCAAAGGCAATTATTCACTCAGAAACGATATGCCGGACCTGAAAGACCCGATTAACAAAAACTGGTCGAATCTGGTTCCCAATGTCAGTATCCGTTATCAACTCACCAAAGCCATTTACCTGAGTTCAACTTACAGTTTGGATATTAACCAACCCACCATGAACCAATTGATGCCAATTGTAAATGTCAACAATCCGGCATTCATTATTCAGGGTAATCCAAACCTGCAACCCTCACATGTGAATAACTTCTATTTCTTCACCTATTATTCAAACCAGGCTTCGATGACAAGCTGTTATCTCAGTTTTAACTACATGAACACAGTTAATGCGATTTCAAATATCCAAAATATCACAATGGTGAATAATATAGGGATGCAGACTATTACCAGACCCGAAAACATGAAAGGCTTCGATAACTGGTTCAGCATCGGCCCTCAAATCAATTTCCCGCTGATAAAGACCAAACTGACAATGAGCGCATACGGACAAATTGGCTTTGGAATTACCCCTACGATCATTAATGATATTGACAACGTCGTAAAAAATAAGAGGACCTCATTTCGCGTAAACTTTAACTTAACACCTTCCCCGAAACTTACACTGAGCACCAGTGGAAATATAAGTTTCAATTATGTCAGGTATTCATTGCGGAATGATTTGAATCAGGATGTTAAGAACTATGGTTCAAACAGTTCTTTAAAATGGCAATTCGCCACCAAATCTTATCTGGAAAGCTCCTTTAACTATTCGGTTTATAAGAATGCAAGCTTTGGATTTAACCGGAATATTCCCTTGCTGAGTGCTTCCCTTCGTCAAATTGTGGGAAAAGCCAACCAGATTGAGTTGAGGCTTGCTGCCTATGACATCCTGAACAAAAACCAGAGTATTTCGCAAACAGCAAGCGAAAATTATGTAATAAGCACCAGCGCCAACACATTGGCCCGTTACTTTTTGCTGAGCTTTAGCTACAATATCAAGGGATTTGATCTGAAGAGCAGTAACAGAAATATGTACTACTAATTCTTAACCCATTTTAAATTTAAAAACATGTATCAACGATCATCCGGTAAGGTGTACAACTATAAAATGTTCCCGCAGATCATTAAAATGTTATTGCTGACCACAATGATTTTGCTTTCAACAACAGATTATGCTCAAAAAATAGAAGGTTCGGTAAGATATCTCATGACCGAAGACTATGTAAAGCAACTGGCTTCCATTGATTATCTGAGCAAACAAGCGATCGACAGAAGCGCATATGTATATGGTGACAGGGGCGTATATAAGAGTTACGCAGTACTCTACCTCAATGATAACCAGACAAAATATGAAGATTCTGAAGAAAGTCCGAACAAAGATGTGTCGACATGGTCGTATCGAAAGAACGAATACACCATTACCCGTAATTTCGAAAAAAATATGATGCGCGATATCATTGACCTGCAGGGCAAAACGTATCTCATTGAAGATTCGATCCATGCTCCTAAATGGAAAATATTGAATGAGATGAAAGAAATTGCCGGCCATGTATGCATGAATGCCACTATGACCGACACGGTCAAAAAACAAAAAATTGTAGGTTGGTTTGCGCTGGATATTAAAAACAATGGAGGTCCTGAACGCTTCTTTGGTCTTCCCGGACTAATTCTGGAAGTCAATATCAACAACGGAGGGATGGTTATCACGGCAGATAAAATTGATCTGAAGAAACTCACCACCGAGCTCGACCTCCCCAAAAAAATCAAGGGAAAAAAGATCAGGGAGAATGACTATTTCGCTAAAATCAAGAAGCTATGCGATGAAAAACGGAAGATGGAAATGCCGTACTTTTATTTCATGAGATATTGAAATTACAAATAACGGATGTTCACATAGAGTCCAAACACATGGAATAACACGAAAGAAATGATTGAAATAACGCTGATATTTATCTTGTTATGATACGAGCATGTTTGAACCGAGCATACATGTGAGCTCTATCTTACCGATTTAAAACAAATGTTATACACCTGGGCGGTACAGATGTATAAAACTTCAAAAACCTGAAACGCCCCCTGAAAAACCCTGTAAATAATATCAGGGAAAAAGGATATAACCGGTATATGCAGGTTATATACAATAGGAGAGTCTCGCACTAGGACTAAATACTCTTCATCTGGTAAGATTCCCGGGAGGTTCAAAAAAGGGTCCTGTCTTTTGGGGTTGCCATTTATTTTTTAAGAAATGAAACATTTAGCCTTACATTAGCCATACAATCAAAAAGATGACGGCGCAGAAAAATAATTCATCCCATAATGATAACCAATAACAAGCTGGATAAATCGTTCGGACCTGTCGGGACCACGGCAGGACTTGTTTTATTTGTTGTTGGATTAATCACTACCGTGAGTTCATTTTATGGACTCATTCTGATTGTACTTGGGGCTTTTGTAGGCTTTACGTCAACCAGCACTTTCATTGATATTGAGCAGAAAAGGATTAAATTTTCAAACAATATTTTTGGAATAATCTCAATAGGGAAATGGATTCCGGTTGAGCCGACCATGAAAATTGGGATTAAAGAGTCCAATGTCACCTGGAGCGCTTTCAGCCAGGGAAATCGCAATTTGGATATTGAACAAAAGGATTTCAGAATATGGCTTTACGATTCAGACAATAGGGAGATGCTGCCATTGATGAAAACCGATTCCATTGAATCGGCGCAAGCCGAGATGATAAAGCTCTGTACCCAAATGGGATTATGAAATTGTTTGTAGTCCGTATTTGTCATAAAAAACAATTCCCCGGAATCAAAACTTAGAAAAAGTGACATAAATGAGCGATGTAAGATTCCACCTAAGCTTGAAACGTGGGGAATACTGCTTAAGAGTGTCATAAATCGGGTTTCGGGAGTGTCCACGGGTATGGTTACCTTTTCATTTTCAGTTATTTTTCTTTTTCGTTTATCATAGATTATCACCGGTATTCAAAAAACGTATCGTGAAACCTGGTGTTTTTTTTAAAGGAAAACTGAATTGATTTTAAAGGTTTTTCCAGCTTCCATACTGGCTAAGTAATGTTCGGTAACGCTTGAATTTGGAGTGACGCGACATCTCACCTATGTCGTCACGTGATACTTCAGCCCGATTAAGAGTTGGGCTCACTTCATTAATTTATCTCCGGAGTTTGATTTTCCATCCGAAATCAATGCTGATCAAATGTTCGTATGCAAACGGTGTGGTTTTTGAGAACCTGAAAATGGTTGGACGATAAATAATTCCGCCATAAAAATTGTGTCCAAACTGATAATAAAACGGAAAAACAAATCCGAGGGCGTTGTTTGTTCTTCTCCTTGGCGTGTTCTCAGCTGAGAGACTGACAGTATCAATTCCAAATTTACGTAAACCCCAGATGTTATTTGAAAAACTAATTCCGTAACCAACAGAAAAGTTCCTGATTTTATGGTTATTAGAAAGGGAGATATACGATGAAGCCATCACCTGATTTAATCCCCTGTAGTCAACTGCAGCTGGGACGGGAATAAAGAAGTCCGTCACAGCGCTGCCGGTCAGATTCAGAAACTGGTGTTTGCTATGATAATAATCAATTCCAACTGCAATGCCCCAAAAACCTGTATTGGTTTTTGACTTTTCATAATCGGGTTTGAGGAAAAAGCTGTTGACCCAGGGTAATGAAACATTACAAGATAACTCCCCCTTTCTGATGCGGGGATCATAATGAAGATATCCCGTTGAACTGTCAGACACGTTTACATATATCCTGCCCGGATAGGTATATCTTTTTGACTTTTTTTTGTCAATCAGAAATCCGGTCCAAAACATGGGGGTCGGGTAAGCATTAAGCCAGTATGTAAATGAGTTTTTCGGGTTTAAAGTTATTGTTTTAGACAATTTGTCGCTTTTGAAAGTAAGGTCAACAGATGCGTTTTGCCTTGGTACCTTAATAACAGTATGCGTTTCGCCAGCTGCAACTATATGATTGTCAATTACGATTTTTGCCGGACGATCTGTTGTGATGTCAATTGGAGTGGTCGGTGAATTAAGAACGGTTGCACAGGAACAAATGGTCAGATAGACCAATACCAGAATGATGTTATAGCAATGTCGTTTCATAATGGCTGCAAACTTTTAATTTATAAAAAGTAATGAGTTGCCCTATGTTGTTCAAACCAATAGACGATATCAAATATCAGTTAATGATGTTCAAAGTTAAACTTTTAACTGAATTTAAAGTATATAACGGTCCCCATATATTCTCAGAAATCCTATAATCCAGGATCAGTCTGGAAAGGTGAGGGAAGATGAATGCGGGCTTGACCTGGTACAACGGGAGAGAGCGGGTACGTCATTGCGGACTTGTTCCACAATCTCCAAATAAACGGAAAGCCACAACATGAACAAAACCGGCTTTGTATATTGTTTAAGCACTGCTTATGACAATGTCTTGTCTGTGAGTGTTACCAACGAGCTGATAAAGAATGTAAACCCGAATTCGAAAGACATTACAGCGTCAATAGCGTGAATGAAGAATGGGTGAAGAATGCAAAGGAGCATTTTAAGGGGATTGTGGGTCAAGCCCGCAATGACGGTGGGGATAGTCTTTAGACAGGAAAATAGTCATCGGCTGATCCTCAACTTTTCTGCTTGATCCATAATCCATTAAAACCTGGCGGAAAACAAAAAACCACTTACCGTTATATCTGTACGTGGTTGATTTATTGGGTGATCCCGCCCGGACTTGAAACGTGGGGAATACTGCTTAAGAGTGTCATAAATCGGGTTTCGGGAGTTTCCACGGGTATGGTTACCTTTTCATTTTCAGTTAATTTTCTTTTTTTCGTTTATCATACGTTTTCACTGATTTGACCAAAACCCAGCGTGAAACCTAGCGTGCTTTTTATAAAATAACGGTATTGATTTTAAACGTTTTTCTTTGGAAGTTGTAATCCATTTCAAAGCAACCAGTCTTGTCCTTCAGAATGGAAATTTCCAGTTTTATTATTAAATCAGCAAAATTGAGAATAGCCTTAATTCTATTTTAATAACAGTAACAATTAAAATTTACTTTTACGTTACAAAGAGTAATTTTTCTCAGCGTCATCAAATGGATTATTGTGATTTAAAATGGTAAAAAAAATCATCTCTATTCTCCTCCTCGTCTTATTAGTTGGATGTAGCACGATCTATATCCCCAACTATTATTATCGGAAATACAAACAGATCCGGACATCTTCACCTAAGACGATGCCCATCAAAATGAACGGCGCCTATGTCACGGAATTTAAGAGTCATCATACGAATGAGAATGAGAAAGATGCGGTAAGTTATGGCTTCTATTACACTAATAATTTATACTGTGGAATCATGATCCCCTTTGTTGAGAAAGGGATCACAAAGATTTCAAATGAAACAGAATTGATTGATGCCATAAAAAATGGGACCATCAACAAATGGTTGAGTTGGGGCTATTATAAAGTAGAGGGGAATATAATAAAAGAATATGGTTTGACAGACAATCACCAGAATCCCATCTTGTTCGGGTATGTCTTACCGGTCCATTTAGACAGAATGCACATCATCAATGATACATTGATTGCCAGAACAGAACGGGGTAAAGACATCATAAATTATATGGGTCTCCACTGGATGCAACCCGATGGGACGAATGAATACATTGAAATACAATGCGCTTTTAAACCCTTTCTCAAACCGGATTCAACTGACAATGACTTTATTGTTCAGTTCAACAATCTCTATTCAAAAAGGCGTAATTTCTGATAAAATAGTTCCTGACACCATTATAACAGATTATTCAACCATTTAACGATGGCAGGAATTAATATAATAGGTAACGTCATTGCGACGGATAATATAAGCGGAATGAAATGATCGCTTCACGCAGGTTTTGTGAGAAACCTGGGCTGTAATGTCCATATCTATTCGACTCCAATTTATCTCATCCATCATTTCAGCATCCGTCGACCGGTATTTGAATTTACCCGGCATAAGTAAACAATGCTGTATCAATACAAATACCCGGACCAAAACCAATAGAGAAAATGGTTTCATCGGCTTTGGGTTTTGCTTTCAATATTTCATTTAATACGAAAAGTATGGTTGGTGACGACATGTTGCCATAATCATTCAGCACTTTATAGGAATAAACCAATTCGTCATCATTCATGTGCATGCGTTGCTTGATGGTGTCCAGGATCTTTTTCCCTCCGGGATGAATAGCCCACTTATCAATGGTCTCAGGGTTTATCCGGAGTTTATTACCTGCCTTTAAAACGATATTATTTATCTCTTCACCAATAAATTCAGGTACCTTGGAATCCAGGATCATTTCAAAATTAACCGGGTTAATGTTCCAACCCATCAACTCTTTTCCTTTGTCAAGAATGATGGAGTAGAAGCCGTTTATGTCGAATCCGCTGAAGTGATGAAGCCTGGCATAATTTTCTGAGGTGACTATCAGACAGGCAGCACCATCACCAAAAATAGTGTTTGACAACAGGTTATCGTGATTGTTTTTTGCTTTGAAATGGAGCGTACATAGTTCGGTACAAACGATCAGCACCTTTGCATTTTCATCCGTTTTGGTAATCATATCGCTGATTTTCAATGCATGAAAAGCCGCATTACATCCCATGAAATTTATGCTGGTATGAAAGATTTCGTTGGATAAGTTCAAGTGGCAGATCAGTTCCGCATCAAGTCCCGGTGCGTAGATGCCGGTACAAGTTACAGTTATTAAATGTGTGATTCCAAATTCTTTAACTGATGAGTTGATTTTTTGAAAAGCATCATTTATTACTGAAACACTAAGTGTAACTGCTTCTTCTTTATATACATTAAGTCTGTCTTCAACAGTTGGTTCACCATCATCACCTGTGAAGAAAAGATCGTCTTCAGTACTGCTGTTAAAATCAGGCAATGATGAATAGCGTGATTCTATGCCACTATGGTTAAATAACAGGTTCAGTTTGCGCGTTACCTTTTCATCGT
>JAUZOX010000113.1 GCA_030706265.1 Bacteroidota bacterium
GTCATTGAAAAGGCAACCAGCCTGATTGTATTATTCCCCAACAGATTTGATTGTAAAGAGTGGTCCCCTTTCCGGTCTGTTAAAACAATCGCTGATGTTTTAGGCGTTAAGCAGGATGGATATTTCAGATCACACTGCATCGCTACAAAGTCTTCCACATTGTCCACATCAATGGTCACCACAACATCCGTTCCGGGACAACCATTAAAATCCTTTACACTGATATAATTAGGTGCAAAGGCATTCGCGCTTAGGTTAACTATAAATGGATTCTTGACCGGGTCATTAGAGTTTATTTTCAATGTAGTGCTTACTGTACCTTTACTGCTTTTAGTAAAAGTGACCGGAATATCCTTGTACTGCCCCCCCGTCGGTATTGATAACGGCAATGCTTGAGCACTCGAAAAGGCAGGGTCTGAAAATGTTAATTGATTTATATTCAGCACATCACCACCATAATTGTAAACCCTTAAGTTTAAAGTCTTCGAACTCAATGTAGAGACATCCCCATAACTCAGCTGTTGGACCGTAGATATTTGAGGAGCAGATACCTGAAGCGAGCCATTATATGATTGCGACATTGCATTCAGCCCGGCCACATCGCTGATGATGCCATTGTTGATATTGATCGGATACCATCCGGCCTGGCCCATTATCTTAAAATCCAGGCTCAATACTTTACCGCCAGTTCCTGTAAAAGGAGTATTTGAAGGGGAATATGCTACAACCCTCAAAATGTTTCCTGTTAACAGGTTACAACTTACCATGTGATCTGTCGTTCTTAACAAAGCCGCAGAGCCGGTCACATATTGCATTGTTGAGGGCAACGGAATATCAAACTGAAAAGCCGTGAATGGCTCCATGTTATTGATAGTGAAATCAAGCGTCTTGGTTTGGCCCGATAAGGCAGTCATACTCCCTGCATGTAGTTCATTTACGGCAAATGCAACCGCCTTTAATGTGTCAATCGTGATTGGCTTAGCCGGATCATTAGAGGCCACCGACATCGTCTCTTTATACGTTCCTTTTGTCTGTGAAGTAAATCTAACTGTAACGCTCTTAGTACCATTTGCATCGAGTGTAAATGGTGATCCACCTATGGCCGTAAACTGGGGATTTGTAAATGTGATGCCGGTAACCTGTAAAGGCTGGTTGCCTGTATTGGTGATGGTCACGTTTCTATCTGAAGTTTGTAGCAATGCCACTCTCCCGAAATCCATAGAAGCAACCGAAAGTTGAATATGAGGGGAAAGAATGGTTACAGTGCCATTCACCGAACTGGTCAGAATATTGGCCGAGGTAGCATCTCCAATAATCGGATTGGTCAATGTCAGTAAATAATTACCGGGTAAAGCACCTGCCTTTAATTTAAAGTGTGCCACAGCACCACTGTTCCCTTTAAATTGCAGGCTGCCCAAAGAATATCCAATCAAACGGAGTGTATTGGGGGCAACGATGGAGGCACTGAGCGTATGGTCCTCTTTCCGGGCATCATCAAGCACTGCCGACGATGCCACATAAGTCAGTCCATCCGGAATTGGAATATCAACCTGAAAAGCAACAAAAGGGACTGTATTGTCAACCGAAATATCCAGGGTTGCCTCTTGTCCGGCCTGTACCGACACATTCCCCAACTTCATGATGTTCTGGGCCTGTACCCGACCAGCGAATAACAAAGTAAATATAATGGATATTGAATAGTATATATGTTTCATTAAAACCTATTTATCATGCTTACGAAATACTGTGATCTCACTTATTGCATTATCAGGTAGAGACGCAAAATATTGCGTCTCTACCTTGTTAACATTCAATTTATAATCTCACTACTTTCATTTGTTCCTTCAATATTTGATTTTTTTCATCCCTTGCTTCAACCTTGATAAAGTAGATTCCCGGTTTTACAGTTTCACGGTTAGCATTGGTTCCGTTCCAGATAACCTGATGGTTTCCTGCAGCCAGGGTGTTATCCATCAACTGATAAACCAACTCACCCATCACATTATAGACTTTCACCATTACGCTTGCCGTTTCGGGAAGTCTGAAGCTGATCTGCATATCATTGCCCGAGGGATTGGGCTGTACCGATAGGCCAAACGGACTGGTCGGCGTGGTTAAAGAGCCATCTTCTTTCTTCAGGATGGTGACATACTTCCCCTGCGGGTCAGCGCCAAACACATTGCCCCAGGTGAGTTTGCCGGCACTTTCTTCAATTTTGATGAGATCCGAGATGCCTGCAGGGATAGTCAATCCGTTGAGGTTATAAAGAACCCCCTTGATTTTATTGCTATCTACGGAGTAGGCCAATTCAAAACCATTTATAGCTGCACTCAGTTTTACCTTTTCCAGATCTACCCCCTGCAATTCAAACTGAACTGCCTGAACCTGGGCATCGCTCTTCAACTGAATGATATCCGGCTTCAGGGTGATATAAGCAATCGAAGGATTGTATTTATTTCCATCATCTGCCGGTGCGCTCTTTCCTCCCTTGATGATATTGGCAACACCCACCACATCCAGTACGTTTACCGCCTTATCTGCATTGACATCGGCAGCATCGAAGATAAAGGGGGTCGGGTTTTGTCCCAGCAGGTAGGAAACGATGGAGGTGATGTCCAACACACTCACGGTCAGGTCTCCATTGGCATCTCCTCTTGAAGCAGTAAACGGAGTGGCTGTGACGACTTTAGAAGAGTCGGATTCAGAAAAGTCTGTCCGGACGACTTTATAAAAATAGTAATACTTTTTATTGGGTGTGCATGTGAAATCTGTAAAAAGTGTATCGGCAATCAGTGTTTTATTCACCAATGCAGGTTTTGTCAGGGTAGTATCATTTAGATTCTCCATCCGATACATATTAAAGCCCATCAGATCTTTTAATCCGGAATTATTCCATTCCAGGTTTACTTTACCCGGTCCTGCTGTAGCCTGAAATTCCAAAGAAGAAGATTCGGCAGCACTGATCTGGAAATTAAAACGCATATCTTCGAGCGGGATTTCCCAGCCCTCCAGGTCCCTGGCCCCACTTACTCTTATCCGGTTGATGCCATCCCCCGAAAAAAGCTTCACCGTAGAATAAACCGTATAAATTTTACCATCTTCAGACCACGAACCATCTTCACTTATCGCATTGGAAGAGAATGGATACCTCACACCATAGGCAACCTGTGGGGCAATGGTTTTATTCATTGGGTGGTTGAAATAGACCTCAAACTTTTGCTTTCCGACTCCAACGGGATCCACTTTCTGATCCTGCGCATCCTTACCGTTGACCAATACTTTCCAGACAATGCCATGACAGGAATCGGGAGGAGCATTTAGGAATGGTTTAAATGTAGCCCTAGGCGTTTTGGCATCTTCCATAAAATCATGAATAAACCCTTCAATTTTAGCAGAATCACTTGTGCCCCAATACTGATATTGTATCTTTTGAAAATCAGAAGTTCCCTGGGTTGCATACTTTGTTAAAATCTGAATAACATTTTGGTAAAATGTACCATTCCATTGTTGTTGCGGTTTGGAATATTCACTGATCCATGCATTTTGCTGTTTGTTATCGCTTACAGTTGAATAGGAATTGTTGGGCATAGAAAAGTTAACACAATTATTATAATTAAACTTATTCGTACTATACATACTATTATTATAATACAAAGTTGAAATATAGCCCCCATAATAATTTGATGTTGTGGAAGGCCCAATGAAATTGTTTTTACTAACAAATCCAGATGACGAATAATATGGAGAAAATGCTTGCGCTCCCATGTAATTATTCATATTATTGTAATAATAATTATTTACAAGAGAATCAACAGTTCCTATGCTATTACAATTAAAAATACAGTTAAATGCACTGGCTGGGTAACCGTTATCAACATAAAGGGGCGATGACATATTTTCAAATTTGCAATATGAAAATCTATTACTGAACTTGCGTTTCATGGTAACCGGATCCCATATATTATTTCTGAAAGTAAAAATATTATTAGGTATTCCCATATTCCCAGGTGGAGAATATCCAGTGAAATAAATCAAACTATCGGGTTTACCCTCGGCAATGAGTCTTCCATTGATAGGAATCGACATCCCGGGATAAAACAAAATATGGGTCCCGGGCTTGATAATCAGGGTTCCGTTTGTCCCCACCTTATAACTATTATTCACCAGGTATAACCGATTGGGATAAAGTATTTTTATAGAATCCATTACTCCTGATAACTGTTCCCCGTTTTCAACCGTAAAAACAAATTTCTGTTTCACAGTATCCACTGAACCCTTATACCAGCTCAACAAATCAAAAGTAATATCCCGATCATGGGCTACATTCTTATTGATTGTAAACTTCATAGGGTCTGCTTCGCTGGTTCTGCTTGCATAAGGACTAATGGAACTGATAAAAGAGGTCGGTTTTACAATATCACAAGTGGACTTGTCTTCGAATTCGGCCAGCCTGATTTTCCAGTAGACGCTGTCCACCTGTCCTCCTGTGTTTCGGGCTTTAAACCACAACTGAATGGTCTCGCCGGCATCCACACGTCCATCTCTGTCATCAATTCCGATGGTATCTACCATTACCTTGTTCAGAAACCATATTTCAGGTTTGGGTTTAATCGTCAATGCCTTTTGAAGATCAAGATGCTGTCCCGTTGCCTGAATCAACTTAACCCACATAAACTCCTGGGTCTCGTCCGGAATTAATTTCTTATATAAAGCAACGGCCCCCGATATGATGGGTGCAGCCATTGAGGTTCCCTGATAGACCCGGTAGCCTCCATTGGGGATGGTGCTCAGGATATTGGTTCCCGGTGCCTTCATCTCGTAATTCAACAAATCATCGTAGTAACTGAAGGTTGGTCCATCCTGATCATAGTTACTGAAAGAAGCCTCAGGCGATTGAACACCCAGGACGAAAGAAAAGGCTGCAGGAAAGAAAGGGGCACAACCTGGTCCCGGACCTATACACAATCCGTCATTACCGGCTGCAGCCACCAGAATACAAGTGGCATAAGCATTGGCCAACGCATCCTCCATGGCCTGTGATTGGGCATAACTTCCAAAACTCATGTTGATGACCGTGGCTCCATGGGTGGCGGCATATTTGATCCCTTTTGCTATGGTAGAGGCATCTCCACGGCCCGAACTTTGAAACACCTTGATGGGCATGATCTTCGCGTTGGGACAAACCCCCGCTATTCCGATTCCATTGTTGGTTTCGGCAGCAGCTATCCCTGCCACATGGGTTCCATGACTGTTATCATCCATGGGGTCATTGTCGTTGTTGATAAAGTCCCATCCCCGGATATCATTAACGATTCCATCGGGATAAGAATTTTTGGAGGGATTTGGATTCTTCCAGATTTTATTCTTCAGGTCGGGATGCAACCAGTCCACACCTGTATCCAGAATGGCAATGACCTGCGTGGTATCGCCCATGGTTTGCGGCCAGACCAGGTCCGCCTTGATTTCTGGAATATACCATTGCTGATCATACATGGGGTCGTTCACGATGGGACCGGCACCTGCCTTTAACGAAGCCTTTGCAGCCTGCATCTTTTGAACATCGGCCTGCGTGAGCACTGGTCCCACCGGCTTATCGTCACAGATGGAGACGATGTAGTTGGGCTCGGCATAGACCACGTTGGCCGTATCGGCCTTAAAGTCGCTGATGGCATTCATCAACTGTTGCTCGTCTGCAATCTTGAGCTTATAGATGTTGTGCAGGCTGGGCCGCAGGAATTTCTGTCCATTGGGGGCGGTCAGCATTTGTGCACTCTTTAAACGGCTTTCTCCGGGAAAGAGGGGTTCGGCCTTCTGCACCTTGTATTTGGCCTGAAGGGCATCGGTCACCGCCGAGGCAGACTTTAGTTTTGCGCCGGTACTCTTGACCTGCACGTTGTCTTTAAACTTCACGATGATTTCGCCCGTCACATGGTCATAACGGGCCATGCGTGGATTGCCGCGGGTGACGGAGTCCCTGGGTTGGCTTTTAAAGAGTACCTGTTGGGCTCTGGCCAGGTTAATGCTGAAAATACACAACACTAAAATAAATAGTAGAGTTGATTTCTTCATGATTGTAGTTTTATATCTTTGAATGATTCATGCCGCAACAGCAAATTTTTGTCGGCCTATATCATGCCGGCCTAGACAAACCTTTCAAGTATTTCAAAAAAATGATTGGCCAACCCCTCCCCTGCTTTTCGTCAGCTTTGACAAGCTCAGCTACGAAACCGGCACAGAAACGAACAGCCACTGATAAACAACATTTTAATGAGTAACAATTTTTAAAGTTAAAACATAATTATTTGAAAAAGCAAGCAAATTCAGACTTATTGTATGAACCCCCCTTTTTTTTGGATGAAACGAGCATATATTTTTATTTTATGAGTTATTGTCTGATAAAAATGGTTTTTTTGACTGTTTACAGGTTTTCAGTTAATCCATGTCTGGATATAAAGGTTGGAGGGGGGGGGAATGGCTGATTTGCTATAATAATGTCATGCCTTCGGCATTGATGGATGATTTGCAATAATTTTCATCCTTTCATGTCGTTAGCATTCCATCCTTTCATGTCGTTGGCATTTCATCCTTTCATGTCGCTGGCATTCCATCCTTTCATGTCGTTGGCATTTCATCCTTTCATGTCGCTGGCATTCCATCCTTTCATGTCGTTGGCATGAATCGCTATCGTTTTTAAACCCGAAGGGTTGACATGATTATAGCTCAAAGATCATTAAAAAAACCCGAACCCCGAAGGGGTGACATGATTATAGCAATATTTCGTTGCCAACTGCTTCCATCCATTTCTTTTGGGGTAAGGCACACCCACATTGCGTTTTGCCAAATAAATTTCTTTCGTTAATCATACTCCAAAAGCAACAAAGTACCTAATAATGGACTTATTTAATCGTAACTTTGTAAAAATAAAATATCCAAAATTTGCATCATGGGAACCCTCATCGTACATCCCGACAGTAAGGAAAAGTTAACCATTATTAAAGCTTTTATGAAAGCCTTGAAAATACCTTTTGAAGAAGAAAAATCGCCTTATGACAAAAAATTTGTGACAAAAATTCAACAAGGAGATGAGGATATTAAAGCAGGACGAACCAAAAAAATAATGCTCGATGATATATGCAAATAGAGCTAACCGTTAGAGCGGCAGAAGATTTAGCGTATTGGACGAAAACAGGCAATAAACCCGTTTTAAAAAAGATAAGAATCCTTTTAGAAAGCATTATAGAAACGCCTTATTCCGGCATCGGAAAACCTGAGTTATTAAAGCATGAGTTAAACGGGAAATGGTCAAGGCGTATCACACAATCAGACAGAATTGTTTATCAGATTATTGACGACACGATATATGTCTATTCATAAAAGGGCATTATAAACAAACATAGCCCCGATTACCCATCCCCCCGTCCATCAACCGTGAAAAAAATCGGGAAGGGCAAAGAGGTGCCCATCAACAACTTTTCTTACCTGCAGCCCTATTATCCCGCTAACCCAGGATCAACCAAAACATCCGACAATCTTCATCGTTCCGCATCCCTGCCGGCTTAACCCCCCTTCCTGCACCGAATCGGCGGATAGCTCCACCCCCACCGCCGCCACCACCGTCATGCCCGGCTGCAGCGGCACCGGCTCTTTAAACGA
>JAUZOX010000114.1 GCA_030706265.1 Bacteroidota bacterium
AGAAAGCAGTCAATATCACCACAAGGGGTGGAGCATACCTGGAAGGCCCTGGATCCGCCTTTGAAATGGGCGACCGGTATTTAAGAACCTTATTTGCCTTTTTGGGAATCCGGGATTATGCTACCATTGCTGCAGAAGAATTGGATGTCATCGGAATGGATGTCGAAGCTATTGTTAACAAGGCAATTAAAGAAGCCCAGGAATTGGCAAAGACTTTTTAACGCACACAACCCCAATAAGCATTGATTGAAAGCGGTGATTGCCTTTATCGGAACAATATGATCCGGCAAAGGCAATCATCTTTAAAATATTAAGGTAAATTTCATTGATAACACGCTCTGTTCTGATTTAAAGGACTAGAATGCAAAAGCTATATATTGGCTTGGAAGCACCGCCTTCACCTTGTATGCAACTTGGCTAAAATGAGATCCGAGAGCGGGTACAGCATTGAAAGGAGCTATCTGAACTGCTACACTCCTTTACTCATAGAAAATGAAGAGTCCAAAATTTACTTTGCCAGGAAATCCAATTCCATTGCTTCAAAACCAACTTCTATAGTGCCCTCCATGGGAACTTACCAGGGGGGTGGAACATAAGTTGTGGTTAAAGAACATGACGAATCCTACCTCTCTCGGCACGGCATATGGAATAGGCTGCTTCGGTTCGTTCGGTTTTAAAAGCAGCTTAATGCGCCTTTTCTTTTTACCGATATCCGATCATATTAATGAAAGGAAAATTTCATTCGAAAATAATTTGTATTAAACAGGTCGTATAGAGCTCGCATCTATGCGTGGATCATTAGTGTTTGTGTTTTTAAACGTGCTCGTTTCATTCGGCTTTTGCCGGAATAATATAGACTATCACCCCGACCTGTTGCTCGGGGGGGAGCTCGCGCGACAATTGGTTTATGCGTACTTCGAATAAACCGGAATATCCAAGTTCGATAAACTTGCTGATTTCATGATTATCGGAACGGGGAATAAATCCGAGTTTGTAATCGCCATAATAAATGGCTACCGCGTAGGGGTCAAATTTATTGTCTTCTTCGCGTGCAAGGGTGAGTTCTGTACCGATCTTTAATTCGTTGAAGGCAATGCAGCCATCCCAATATGAGAAGCCGGCAATGTGGAAGGAGAGGAAATGTCTGTGTTTGGTGTTCATGACTAAATAATTTTAATAAACAGGTCTTATGGAGCTCACATGTATGCTCGGTTCATGACTAAATAATTTTAATAAATAGGTCTTATGGAGCTCGCATGTAAGCTCGGTTCAACGGTTTTGTGATTTCCATTCATGCTTGTTTCATGCCGTAAATATTTGATGAGTTAACTTTACGGTACAAATAAACCTTAGGGTTGTGTCAACTTATGACACCAGAAAAATTTTTTCGATTTTCTTTATTCTATCGCTTATATAATTTTCAAATTCAGGCGAATCCAAAATTACTATATCATCAGTTAGTCCCATGACAAACCGGCCCACCCCTTCGTAGGAACAAATATTTGTTTCGAGTAACCATTCATGATCGGAAATTTTCCGAATGTATTTTGACGCCAGCGGATATTCCTCGGTCAACAAGCTGACGGCACGCAGGCCGAGTTTGAGTTTAACAGGCTTGATTTCATCGCTGTGCATGCGGAAAATATCGATATATCCCGATTTATGTTTTGATTCGTTTTCCCATTGTCCGGGTAGGATTTCAACCGAACCGATGCGGGAAACTTTAAATAACTTGTTGTCGTTTTCATTTGGACAGTAACACCAGATTTGAACGTAATTGGTCGTAAATGCAAATGCTTCAACTTTGCGGTCGCGGATATCGCTTCCATGAGCGGAAGAGTAGTTGTGAAGCATGACCTGTCGTTTGTTTTCCATTGCTTCGACCAGAAGTTTGATATTCCGGCCGTTCTTTCCGTTTACGATGGTCTCGGCCAGAACGTGATAATCATAAACGGTATATAGTTTCTTCTTCAGGTTCTGTTTCAGCAGGTTGTTTTCGTCGATGCTCTCAATGGCCGATTTCAGGATATAGGCTTCTTCTTCCGTGAAGTGAATCAACTCACTGATATCCCTGAAGTATGGTGAGGATTTGTCAAATTTAATGAAGCTGTCTTTTTTCTTGATAACAAAACCCGCATCCCTGAACGTGTCAACATACCGGTATACCGAGCGGACGGATATCGACAATCTGTCTGCGATTTCTTCAACGGTTAATGAATTGTTTGCAGTCAGCATTTTCATTAAGCGCAACAGCCGTTCAAATTTGGGTTGATCCATTTTTAGAGGATTTGAATTGGTTGAGATTCGATCTGATAATCAAAGGTAAAAACTTAAGTTTAAATTGGATAAACAAAATATGTTTCACCCATAAAGCTGTCAGAAATGAATGCAAAACGAAGTTAATCAAAAATTTTTCAGGTCAGTTAGGTTGGCTGAAGAATGAGGGTATATTGCTCCCGATAAATCACTTTGCGTTCATGGTTTCTGCCAATTCAACAAAATCCAGTTTAATCAACTCCCATTCTTTGTGTTTCAAACAAACGGGATCAATATCTTCATCTGCCATTGTGAAATTTGAGAGGTTGGCAATAATGCTTTTCCTGTCATGGGTATATTCATTTCGCTGTTGATGCAGCTCGAGCATTTCCGGGATAGTATAGGTCTTCAATAGCTCATGTAAATCCCAAAAATCTTTCTTGCGCCCACCACGCGAAATAACATCAATCTTCATGGAAGTAACATCAGCCAGACTGGCAATCCGGATGCCATCCACAATTTCGGCAGGGTCGGTGATTGCATCATGATAATATAAGTCCACTTTGATATTTTCATTTGCAGAGTTGCCGACATAGTATGACCTCCCCGGACCTACAATGCTGGTTGTGTTAGTGCAATCAAAGTATGGATAATTTTTCCTGAAAAATTCTATAAAAATCGAAAAATCCAAACTACCGTAAGGGGCATTTGTAAACAAATCGATGTCAGCCGATTTTCGATGACCCAGACGCAAACTTAATGACGTGCCTCCAACCAATACAAATGGATCAAAAACCGGACTGTCCATTAGATCATGGAGTATCTTTCTCAGCAAAGGCATCACAGTTTCGTAATGTAGCCGTGATAACATTTCATACGAAAAATAATTTGATTAAATAGGTCGTATGGAACTCGCATGGAAGATTTTTATACGGATATTATTTTATGAATTGGTCGTATAGAGCTCGCATAAAATGCTCGGTTCATTGGTGTTTGTGATCTTTGATCATGCTCGTTTCATCATGATTGTTTATCAGGAGATGGGATGAGTTGTCTCCTTTTTATATTGCTCCAGTTCAGTAACGGTCAAATGATAAAACCGGGTGATTTCATCAATCTCAGTGTCATTGCCTCTTTCCAAAACACGTCGTATTACAGCCTTTTTATATTTGGCCCAATTGATTTGATCAAAGTCGGCATCCCAAAACAGTGATTTGCGAATGCGGGGAGGACTATCGAAAAGCTGAAGCAACGCTTTGTCTTTGCATCGTTTTATATCATAGTGTGTTTGAAGGATTGCCAGAAATCCTTCGTCATATCCCAATAAAACCTCTATTTTCAAGGCTTGTTCCGTGGTCAGGTCACGCCTGCCGTTAATCACCGCATTTATTGTCTGCGAAGGGATTCCAGTCTCCTGCGCTAAAAAGCGTTGGGTAAGGTGTTGCCTTTTCAAATCCCTTTCAATCAGTTTTCCGGGATGCAGTCCTTTCAATATGTCAATCCGGTTAACCATATTTTACTTTGATTTCTGTAAAGATAACGTATAAAAGTAAACAAAATTGTTTACTTTTATTATTCTTGGCTAATTTGAACTTGTGGGCAATAAGGATCTATGCCAAGTATGCCCTTTGGATATGGTCTGGGAATTGATACAATTGTTGCGGAGCACGATCCCGGTTATATTCAGAAAATTAGAACCCGAACCAAATGCATTAGCGTTGATCGGATCTATAGCTTTGTGATCACAAGTCCGCTTTTTCTATCTATTCCTTTACTACGCGGAGGCGTGTTAACTTCTAGAAGCTTTTTTAAAAAAAAATGGAAAAAAGTAATTGAACTGTTCTATAACTTTTGGTAGCCAATAATTCAAACGATGTTTGTAGCGTTATTAGCATTTTTTATTAGCATTTCTATTTTTGTTGAAACTGTATGACCATTAGCACATTCTTTAATTTTATCATTAGGATAACAAAAGTTAACTTCTAAACCACAAATATCACAAATTTGTTTGTATTCTGTTAATGGCATTTTATTTGGATATGCTAATTCTAAAAGTGACAAAAGTTTTTGGTTGTTAATAAGTTCAATTTTCTCGTCTAAACCTTTAATATATTGGAGTGAAGTTTTTCTAAAATCAGAAGTTGTTACAAAAAAACCTTTCTCGGCTCTTTCATTATAAACGGCAGCAAAGAATTTTTGAATTAACTCTCTGCCTATTAAGTTTGATTCTGAATATCTCTTACACTCAACCAAGTATTTTATATTATCTTTAGTCATTACAATATCAAATCCTTTATCATTGCTTTTAGATGTCAATTTTGTTTTATAGCCCAATTTTTTATACATATCGGATATTATTTTTTCAAATTCAAAAGGATCAACATTTCTTAAATAATCTAATTTTGTATAATTTATTTCTTTTATAAATTTGATAATCTTTGAATTATTCAATTTTATTTTTTCATTAATTGGATCAACTAATCTCTTATGTTTAGAATAATTGTTGTTCTCAATAAAATTCGTTCCTTTTTTTTCTGATGATTTCAAAAATGACTGTAAATAAGGATAGGACAAACTAAATACAACCAAAACAAAAAAAATAATAGAAGTTTTGATAATAACTTCTTTGAGTGTTAAAAAATTATTATTGAAAATTGATCCATATTCAAAAACCAGAACCCCTAAAACCAGATAAATACCTAAAAGTCGCAAAGAGAATTTTACAGCTTTTTTAAAATGATTTTGAAACAAATTCATAATTTCCATTTGTTTTGCAAGCGAAATTATTTAATTTTAATGAAAATGAAGATTGTATTTTCTCGCAAGATGCTCGGTTCATCGTTGTTTGTGATTTTCAATCATGCTCGTTTCATTAGAATATAAATACAATTCCAATTCAGCGATATTGGGCTTATTGTACTCGGATAATTTTTCCTTCGAAAGATTGATGATATTTATATATTCCTCCTCATCTAAATCCTTTGTCCATGAAACTGGATTTTTTATTCCTAATTTTTCCTGGATTTTTCGATCTATTGGAAAATGAGGTGGAGTACTTTTTATTTTGCCAAAGCACCAAAGATACTTGAGATACAAATTCAACAACTTCTGACAAATACCAAAATTCAGCTTTCGCTCTTCTAAAATATTGCCGTGGAGTTTTGAAAACTCGCTTATTTCATAAATGTGCTTGATATGAGCATCCTCAGCAACCGGAGAATTATAATTCGGAATGATATTTTTGTCAATATAGTTTTTAAGTTCTGATTTGAATTTTCGTTTAGCTCCTTCATCTTCATCACTAAATCCATTAGCATACACATTTGCACGTTGGAAGGCTGCATTTATGGTCAAAAACCATAATTCGTTTAAAATAAATTGTTGTTGTTCGCTCATGCGATATTTTTTTGTTTTACTGTTGTCAGCTTTTTTTTTCACTCTTTCGAATTGTGTGAAACATTCCTGAAACGCTTTTTTACAACAACAGTAAGAATTTATTATAGTGATGTGTTTGGTAAATATGTTATTTGTATTTAAAGCAAAAAACATTCAAACGAATCGGTTTCACTCTCTTTGTTGACCTTTCTGATGGTTTCTAAGATAATTTTAGAAGTAATACGAACTCTTTGACTTGCCATAAACCGGTGATTTGATTCTTTTTTCCTCGAATATTTCAAATTGGAGACCGAGTTTGATTATAAAGATACAACAGCAATGCCTAATTTTAAATTGGTGCTATTAATATCAGATATCTCCGATAAAAAAGTTTCTAAAGGTGAAATGCTTTTTTTCAAATAGCAAGAAAACTTATGCTTATTGTATGAACACCTCTCTTTTTTGGATGAAATCTGCAGATTTGTTAAGAAAGGTTAACAGCTTTACAAAAGAGTGGACATCAGTTGGTGCTTTTATTTGATCATCTTTGGTAAACGAAACTTTGAATTGAACGTGGAAGTGTGCAGGGGTTAAAAAATACTTCGGCGGATTTTGTAAAAAGGATTGACGGTATTATAACGGGCAGCAGCCATGATGATAATTAAAAAAATCATTGATTTTGGGATAATTGGACCTTATTTTTGTTATACGAAATTGGGGCTTAATGATTTGTCTGTATGGCTAATCTCTGGAAACAAGAAGGCATTCCGCATAAAGGTTGGACATTGGAGAATGTGTACGATGTGCGGGAAGAGGGCCAGTCGGAAGACGAAACCGATTATGAAACTTGCATGATGTGCGGTCATGAGAAAATACGCTATGTACATGTAGTTTCTCACCCGGATATTGCCGAAGAATTTTTAGTCGGTTGCCAATGTGCCGAAAAGCTTACAGATGATTATGAAAATCCTCAACGTCTCGAGAAAGAATTAAGAAGCAAAACGACCCGGCGTACGAATTTCTTAAAACACAAATGGAAAATAAGCGCTAGAGGAAATGAATACCTGAATATCGATGATCACCATATTCTTATCATGGAGGATAACAGGACGCACAAGTTTACGGTCAAGATAGACGATCAATGGGGTAATAAGCATTTTGATACAAAAGAACAGGCAAAAGTGGCAGCTTTTAAGGGCATAGAATATTACAAGGAAAAGGGATTGTGGTATAACCGCTTGCAAATAAACGAGCTTGTTTGGAAACAAAAGCACTAATGAGCCCGGCATACATTAAATACAACGAAAAAAGCCGGAAGCACGGATTTCCCAATTGATACGCAATTCAAAAAGAGTTAATGGAATGCTTTGGGGAGAGGTAATGCCGGAATTAAAATTTAAATTTTTATGGGTTCCCAGGAGCGGGGATCCTCAAAACCTGACACGGGAAAAGTAAATGGCACACTTTATTGACAACTCTTCTTTTACTGATAGTTTGCTTAGGGTCTGCTGAAAAATCTCTGCTGAGTTTTTCAGCAGACTCTGTTTAATCAAATCATTTACAGGTGAAATTCCCTATGATTTTTTTAGTCCGGATTACCGCTGCACCCCGTACGTCATTGCAGACTTGATCCCCAATTTCCAAAGACCGCAATACTTATAAAAGTCCTTGATCGCATATTTGGTCCAAGTTACGGCTATCGCCTAAACTTGAACCAAATATGCTTACGCCTAAACTTGGACCATGAATGAACCCTCAAAACCCGACATGGGAAAAGAAAATGACACCCTTTATTGAATACTCCCTTATAATAAGGGGATTGCGGTTCAAGCCCGCAATGACGAGGGAGAAGGTGGATGCACACCAGGTCTGGAACCTTTCTCCGGGTTGTTTACACTTTGCCCCGCTTTATTGAAAACTTCCTCTTTTACTGAAAGTTTACTTAGGTTTAACCGGTATAATATTGGTAGAACATCAGCCGGAGATCAACCCAATATCAGGGTAACATCCGGGCCGTTGACT
>JAUZOX010000115.1 GCA_030706265.1 Bacteroidota bacterium
AGGCCTATCCCACACTCTTTGGCTATAGCTTCAAAGGCAGCCAGGTTCTGTGCCGCTCCCGTGTTTGCGATTAACAATGTGATGATGAACAGAATTCCAAGTTTCAGTTTTTTCATGTGTGTAGTATTATAGGTTAATAGTTCGATCCAAATTTAAAGAATAACTATTCACGGATTTATTATGCGTTAAAAATATTTTAATCAAATTTTTTCCCATTTAAGACCTGAAAATATGAACAATTCATCGAATACATTTGTGTATTGATTAAAATATTCCGACTTAAATTTTTTTTCTAAATAAATTCATTTTTTTTCTAAAGCTAAATTTTGGGGTCCGGATTATTCCCAAAATGAGAAAAAACAATTTTTTCCAATTGCAAAATGAGAAAAAAGAGACGCCACCCTCACGTTTTATATCACACTGTTTTTCTGTATATTACAACCCTATTCTTTAATAATCTGTTTAAGCTCCAGTTAAAGCGCTACTTTATATAAACAACGAGCCTATACCCTGTTGCTATAGCGCCTTGCCGAAAACCGAAAACCGAATTTATCTTTGTATACATCGCAAACAAAATCTCTTTTCAGCTTGTGATCAGGCGACAACCTTTAGCGCTTAAAGATCAACTGTATAACGTCACGTCTCACCGATCACCACCGTGGACATCGGCTTATTCCGCCTCATAAGGTTTAAAAAATGAAGCAAATTTTCATTTTGGGAAATCTAATACACGACAAATGAGGAAATCGTCCAATCGATATATTCCCCTCATCCTCAACGCCCTGTTCCTAATCTTTCATTTTGGGAAATTTGCTAAATAAAGACCCGGCTTAATTTGTAACTAACCGAAGTTCATCACGAAAAGAAGCCCTGCTTTTGGCGGGGCTTCTTTCAAATAGAGGAAAACTAATATCCTCTTTTATCACAATATCAATACTATAACGTAAATCTATTCATTTAGAAGCAACAATTATATCGACTATGAGTTAAATTCGAAAGTCTAGGTCTATCATATATTAATTTTGGTAATCTTCAAGTGACTCCATTAATTTTTGACGGGTAAGGAATATACGGCTCTTAACCGTTCCGATCGAAATATTCAATCTATCCGCTATTTCATGGTATTTGTAACCGGAATGGTACATTTCAAAGGGTAAACGTTGTACCTCATCGAGTTTACAAATCTTACTGTGAATCTCTTTTTCCTGATATTCACTCTCGGGAGATGGAAAATCTGACTTACGTTGAATGTGATTCAAATCATCCATTTTATCTATTAAAGAATTAATTTTATGTGTTTTACGATAATTGTTAATGAAAGTGTTTTTCATTATCGTAAATGCCCAGGCCTTCAAGTTTGTGTCATCTTCAAACTTGTCACGGTTTACCAATGCCTTCAGATACGTTTCCTGCATCAAATCATTGGCATCCTCTATGTTTCCGGTTAAAGTATTGGCAAAATATTGCAGATTATTTTGCAGCTTCAACAATTGTGAGTTAAATTCCATTGCCGTCATGTCTATAAATTTTAAGGTTCCCTCTTTTCCAATTCGCAAAAAGCATGCAATTGTAAAAATCGGAAGCCGATCTTTATTTATATTCATTCTTATTAAATGGAATATGAATCACATACCGAAAAAATATTTCGGATATTTATTGAAGCCCAAAAAAATTATTCTTAAACTATATTTGATTATCCATCAATTAATTATTGCTTCTCGTATTTTAAAGCGGATAGCGCCTCCCGAATGTGTTGCTCGGGCCTGGTTTGGGAATTGTAAACATGGACAACGATGCCTTTCTTGTTGACGATATAGGTCACTCTCCCGGGAATAGTCCCCATCATACTTGCCGGAACGCCAAACAATTTACGGATTTTATTGTCTTTATCGGATAACAGGGTAAAGTTCAGGTGGTTTTTGAGGACGAACTGTTTGTGGCTTGCGACATCGTCACCACTAATGCCAATGATCATGGCGTTGATATGGGTAAAGTCCTTTAAATTATCTCTGAAACTGCAAGCTTCCTTCGTACAACCGGGAGTACCGTCTTTGGGATAAAAATAAATGACCAGATTCTTCTTTCCCAGGACCGTATGAACGTCAAACAGCTTACCATTTTGGTCGGGCAGCTTAAATCCGGGCAGAGGGCTTCCAACTTCGACTTTATGTGCGTTTTGAGCCGATAATGTTGATAAAGGAGTTGTTCCAAACAACAATAATCCCCATATCGTCAGTGAAATAATCAGGGTTTTCATTTGACTTTGCAATTTTTAGTTACATTTATTAACAAATGTAATAAAAGAAAGTCTGAAACTACTTCAACAAATGATATGGGGATGATAAATCGCCTAGAGTTTTTATTTTTTCATATAAGGGTATCTGAAATCGGTAGGTGGCACCAGGGTTTCTTTGATGTTACGGGGGCTTACCCAACGCATCAGATTCATTTTACTGCCCGACTTATCGTTTGTTCCGGAAGCTCTTGCACCTCCGAAAGGCTGCTGGCCGACCAGGGCACCCGTTGGCTTATCGTTGATGTAAAAGTTTCCGGCAGCATAGCATAAGGCATCATAAGCCTTCAACATGGCTTTGCGGTCACGGCTAAAGATGGAGCCGGTCAAGGCATAGGGCGAAGTTTCATCACAGATGCGGAGAGTTTCTTCGTAATCTTTGTCTTCGTAAACATAAACCGTAATCACTGGGCCAAATATCTCTTCCTCCATGGTCTTGAAATGTGGGTCAGTGGTTAGGATAACAGTGGGCTGGATAAAATAACCCTTTGTCTTATCCCCTTCCCCACCTGCAATGATCGTAGCAGACTCTGAGCCCTTTGCATATTCGAGGTATTTCATGATGGTGTTGTATGCCTTTTCATCGATCACGGCGTTAACAAAATTATCAGGATTCATCACATCCCCCATCCTGATCTCTGCAATCATCGAAAGCACCTTCTCCTTTACCCCTGGCCATAACGAAGCCGGGATATAGGCCCTTGAAGCGGCCGAACATTTCTGGCCCTGAAATTCAAAGGAACCCAGAATGATGGCAGTAGCCAATTCGTCAACATTTGCCGAACTGTGTGCAAAGATGAAGTCTTTACCTCCGGTTTCGCCCACGATTCTTGGATATGAACGGTATACATCGAGATGATCGGTAATCTGCTTCCACAGGCCTTTAAAGGTAGCGGTAGAGCCCGTAAAATGGAGTCCTGCAAACTGGGGATGAGCCAATACGATGTTGCTGATGGTGTTTCCGGATCCGGGTACGAAATTGATGACGCCTTCCGGTAAGCCTGCTTCGATGAGTATCTTCATGACATAATAACTCGAAAGCAACGAGGCCGTTGCGGGTTTCCAAACAGTGGTGTTTCCCATCAAGGCCACTGAGGCGTTGAGATTTAGTGCAATAGAGGTGAAATTGAAAGGAGTAACGGTATAGATAAAGCCTTCGAGAGGACGGTACTCCATCCTGTTTATTGCAACATTGGATGATGTTGGCTGAGAATCATAGATTTCAGAGGCAAAGAAGGAATTGAACCTGAGAAAGTCGATGGTCTCACATACGGCATCGATTTCAGCTTGATAAATATTCTTGCCTTGTCCCAACATGGCCGATGCATTCATCCGGTAGCGGTATTTTGTGGACATCAATTCAGCAGCCTTCAGCATGATGGAAGAACGATCGATCCATGACATGTTCATCCATTGATGCTTGGCAGCCAATGCAGCCTCTATCGCCATTTTGACTTCCTTATCGGTTGCCTGGTGGCACAAAGCAAGCACATGACCATGGTCGGTGGGCATTACGACCTCATGAAGTAACCCCGTACGAATCTCTTTGCCACCAATAATGAGGGGTATTTCAATCTTTTGATTGTACTGACGCTGGAGTTCATCATTGAGTTGATGGGCTTCAGCACTGCCGGGAAGGTATTGCTTGACTACCTCATTAGCAGGTTCGCTGAAGTTAATTATTGCATTGTTCATTTGTTGTTTGGTTTAAATAAGCGAATGAGTATTACTGATTGCGTGTGATTCCTTTGATAATCGGACAAATTTATAAATTTAAAGCGTTATGCACAATCATGCAAATCACTTTAATATTCTCTCTTTTTATCCGTAAATAAATTGCATAAATCGGTCGGATGGAACTCGCAAGTATGCCCGGTTCCCCGGTGTTTGTGATTTCCAATCCTGTTCGTATCATCATTGAGAATAGAAACAAACCGGAAATGAAAAATATCCTTGAATGTTTAAAAGAAGAGGCAAAATTGATGACTCATACAATCATTACAACGTTATAAGGACAGGATGAAAATATTTAAGCGAATGAAATACGGTGCCAAAAGGCACTCACAGTAAAAAGAAAGTATTTTGTCGACTTTTGTCGTAACTTATTCCGAAAATTAATTTCAATATTGCCATAATCTCAGAGTATAACTTTACATTATTGTCAATAATTTTTATATTAGCGTTAATAAACTGTTAATTAATTTATTTTAAAGTCAGTATGAAATTGATACTATGATAATTCAAAAAACTTTTACACCTTTAGTCCCTTAAATAATTCCGGAATGGGTGTAGAAATAAGGGAAGTAAAAACCAAGCAGGATCTAAGGACATTTATCAATTTGCCTGCTAAAATTCATAAAAATCATTCGAATTGGGTTCCGCCTATATACATGGATGATTGGGTCTTTTTTAACTCCAAAAAGAACAAATCTTTTTCATACAGTGATACCATCCTCCTGTTGGCTTATAAAGAAGGCCGGATTGCCGGGAGGATTATGGGTATCATCAATCATCGTTACAATGAGATACACAACGAAAAAGACGGCCGCTTTTGTTTTATGGAGACCTGGGACGATCAGGAAGTTTTTAATGCCTTGATTTCATATGTTGAAAATTGGGCGAAAGAAAAAGGAATGATCAACCTTGTCGGCCCGCTCGGATTCTCAGACAAAGATCCTCAGGGATTCCTGGTTGAAGGATTCAACGAACCGATGGTGATAGCGGCAAACTGTAATTTTCCCTATATGCCACAATTACTCGAGCAGAAAGGGTATGAAAAGAAAGTAGATTGCGTGGTTTATAAAATCATGATTCCTGAAAGGGTCCCGGAACTGTATTACAAGATATATGACCGGGTGATGAGCCGTAAAAATGTGCAAGTGCTTGAATTTACAAAAAGAAGCCAGCTTAAACCGCTCATAAAACCCATTTTAACCCTGCTCAACGAAACCTTTAAAGACATTTATGCTTTTGCGCCGTTTGAGGATTATGAGATGGCTGACTTTGCCAACCGTTATCTGATGATTTTGGATCCGCAGTTTATTAAGGTCGTCACAAACAATCAGGGAGAGGTCATCGGCTTTTTCATTGCCATGCCCGATATCAGTGAAGGAATCATTGCTTCAAAAGGTAAGATGATTCCATTTGGAATCTTCCAGATATTCAGTGCCCAGAAGAAGACAAAACAACTTGATTTGTTGCTTGGCGGTGTAAAGAAAGAATACCAGGGAACCGGGATTGATGTGGCAATGGGCATTAAAATGTTTGAGACTGCCATCAAGCGCGGAATGGAATACATAGATACTCACCTGGAACTGGAAGACAACGTCAAAATGAACGCCGAATTCAAATTCCTGGGAAAAGAGATCTATAAACGTTACAGAATATTCACAAAGGGAATCAATTCAATAACAAATTAAACAAGACGTTTCAAATCAAGACCAGGACATAAATATCTCGCCGATAAGGGCTGATTTTTGTTTTCTAAAACGAATGATTATCTTTGAACGTTTGAATTAATATAATATTAAAATTAAATGGGACTATTACAGGATCGATTAGCTAAGTACGATGCCCCTCAGAAGGTTATGGAGGCTGGCATTTATCCCTACTTCAGGGCAATTGAATCAGAACAGGATACGGTAGTATCCATAAACGGCAAAAAGGTTTTGATGTTTGGTTCAAACAGTTATCTGGGGCTGTCTGTACACCCCAAAGTGAAAGAAGCGGCTAAAAAGGCAATTGATAAATATGGAACAGGATGCGCTGGTTCTCGTTTCTTGAATGGCACCCTCGATATCCATATTGAATTGGAAAACAGGTTAGCCAAACTCGTCAACAAAGACGCTGCATTATGTTATAGTACCGGATTTCAGGTAAACCTGGGGGTCGTTTCGGTTCTGGCTAGTCGCAACGATTACATCCTGCTCGATGAACTTGATCATGCCTCGATCATTGAAGGCAGCAGGCTTTCCTTTGCAAATGTGCTCAAGTTTGCACACAACGATATGGAATCGCTGGAGGCTAAGCTGAAGACTTGTAAGCCGGATCGCGTCAAGCTGATCGTGGCAGACGGCATCTTTTCAATGGAAGGCGACATCATCAATTTACCCGAAGTGGTCCGACTTGCCAAAAAATACAATGCCTCTATCATGATTGACGATGCCCATTCACTGGGTGTGCTTGGAAAGAATGGAACCGGTACGGCATCCCATTTTGGACTTACCAAAGATGTGGATCTTATCATGGGCACCTTTTCCAAGTCTTTGGCATCGTTGGGTGGATTCATTGCTGCTGATAAAGAAATCATCAATTTCCTCAAACATAATTCACGTTCATTGATATTCAGCGCAAGCATGACCCCGCCTGCCGTGGCTTCCGTGCTGGCATCCCTTGACATCATGGAAAGTGAACCCGAAAGGATTGCGCACCTTTGGGATCTGACCAAACATGCTCAGGAAGGCTTCAAGTCGATGGGGTTTGATATTGGAAAATCCGAATCCCCTATCATCCCCTTGTTCATTCGTGATGATAAGAAAGCTTTACAAATGACCAAACTTCTCCTTGAGGAAGGTATTTTCATCAATCCCGTCGTATCACCTGCAGTACCTGTCAATGACTGCCTCATCCGGTTCTCGTTGATGGCAACCCATACCTTCGGCCAGGTCGACACAGCGATTGAAAAAATCACCAAGGTGGCGAAGAAAATCGGCGTTTTAAATAATGTGGACGCGCTCTAATTAACCCATTTGTTTAAAAATTATAAGCTTTAATATGCGGCAAGTTGTTTTTATCACTGGTGTTTCATCCGGATTCGGAAATCGAATCGCGTTATTGCTGTCCGCTAAAGGATATGCCGTATACGGTATCAGCCGAAGGGATGTAGCATCGGATCAGCCTTTTACGGTCTTGAAAGCCGATGTTTTGAATCCCGATTCCATCAAAACGGCAATCGATCAGGTCATTGCAAAAGAGGGACGGATAGATATCCTGATAAACAACGCCGGGATGGGGATATCCGGTGCCATTGAAGAATTTTCAACCGACGACATCAAACTCCAAATGGGGACCAATGTCATGGGGGTTGTCAATACCATTCAGTCTGTATTGCCATCGATGCGCAAACAACAGCAAGGGATCATAATCAATATCAGTTCCATAGGCGGACTGATGGGACTTCCTTTCCAGGGATTCTATTCTGCCAGTAAATTCGCGATAGAAGGCCTCAGCGAAGCCCTTCGGATGGAACTCAAGCAATTTAACATAAAAGTTGTCGTCATCGAGCCCGGTGACTTTTCTACAAACTTTACGTCGAACCGGAAAATGGTTTCGAATAATTTGGA
>JAUZOX010000116.1 GCA_030706265.1 Bacteroidota bacterium
CAGCCTGTCCCCATATCGCAACAGGTTTATTGGCCTGGATGACCATGTTGTTGCCAATGATATGCGGTAGCTTGACTTCGGCAAATGTGGAAACTGAAATAAAAAGAATCAATGCTATCGCCATCAGATTCTTCGAAAGATTTCTATTCATTAGTAATTGATTTTATTAAATAGGTCGTATGGAATCAGTATGTATGCCCGGTTCAACGGTGTTTTTGTTTTCAAACATGCTTGGTTCATCTCTTTGTATTGTAGTCGGTTATGTTTAATTAATTTGTTGTGCTGAATTCGATTACCATGCTGTCAAATTCATTTTTTGAGGTTGGGATCAATCCGTCGCGCATGAGCGTTGCTCCATCTAAAACCTTACCGTCAATAGCCAGTTTTGAACTTTCATTTTCCGGAAGATTTACCTCCTTAATCCGGTATTTGCGCAAGGGATCGAGGCCGCGTGGCTTTAAGACGACCGGGCTTCCTGCTTTGAGCTGGTAAATGAACAAGACCGCTTTTGACTTATCCACCGCCACATAGTCCAGCGAAGCCCTTGGGCCTTCATATGGAGATTCAAGCCGGTACAGGTCACCCTGTTGTACGATTTCACGCAGGTTTTCCTTGTATAGTTTGATTCCAGCAGCAAGTACATTGCGTTCTTCAGGGGTGTTTTTCCGGATATCCATATCGACACCCAGTGCCCCACTCATGGCCACATTGATTGCAAACCTCAGTGGGCGTTTTCCCATGTTGGTGACATGGGAGGCAATGGTATTGGCTGGGAAGAAATGGCTATAGCCCCATTGCATGTAAATCCTTCTGACAGGATCGGTGTTGTCGCTGGGCCAGAACGAATGAAAATATTTCAAGGCCCCATAGTCGACGCGGCCACCGCCACCTGAACAGACCATGGCCATCACGTTGGGATACTTTTTGGCCATGCGGCCCATGATGTCATAAAGTGCGAAGTTGTAATCGATGAGCAGATGTGATTGCTCGTCGGGTTTAAGGTAGGTGGAACCGGGTTGTGTGACGTAACGGTTGCAATCCCACTTTGTATAGGAAATGTCGCTGCTCTGTGAAAAGGTTTTATCGATTACATTCCAGACATATTCTTTGGCTTCGGGACGGGTCAGATCCAATACCAGCTGATTGCGACTGAGTTGCGGCTCACGGTGGGGTTCACCGATTGCCCATTCAGGATGGTTTTCGAATAATTCGGTCAAGGGGTTCACCATTTCAGGTTCAAGCCAGATACCGAACTTTACATTGCGTTTTTGGGCTTCCTTTGCAAGATAGGGGAGGCCTTGCGGTAACCTGACTTTATTGGCGTCCCAATCCCCTAGACCTGATTTGGGCGTGTCGCGGGGATATTTATTGCCAAACCAGCCATCATCAAGGAGGAATAAATCTGCGCCTATTTGTTTGGCACCATCAAATAACGAAACGATGGTGGATTCGTCAAATTTCATTCCCGTGGCTTCCCAGTTGTTGACCACTACCGGCCGTGGCTTTTGGCCGTCGCGGATGCCATATTTGAGGGCCCAACGATGAAAATTACGGCTAACCTGTCCTTTGCCTTCCGTGCTGAAAGTCCAGTACATGGATGGGGTCGTAAAGACCTTGCCGGGCTGCAGCTTGTATTGGGATCCGAAGGGATTGATTCCGCATAATGCGCGTAAACGGTTGGCATTATCCATTTCAAAGGAAAGCTGGAAGCTGCCTGACCAGCCCAAAGTGCCGCCATACACATCTCCGGAGTCTTCACGGGCGGAGTCATTGACAGATAAGATAAACGAGGGATTGCGCATCTGCTGAGCCCTGACACCCAACTTTGAATCAAGGACCTTGATTCCGGGGGTAAGTTTTTCCTCAACCATTTGAAACTCTTTCTTGTATGCACCATAAAACTGGCTTAACCAATAGTTCCGGGCATGAAATACGGGTGAGGAAGACGCAAAACGAAATAATGTCACCGGACCATTCTCCTTATGGGAAATCTCAGCCCATTGTTCGATCAGGTCCTCGTTGTAATAAGCCTTAATACAGATTGTGACATAAAAAGGATAGTAGGAGTCTTTTAGTTCTATCCTTGTCAATGAAACATTGTTATCGATTGCCTTCACAGACTGCCTGACAAAAACAAGGTCGGTGGAGGTATTGCCGTCTGCATGAAAAGCCTGAATGGCAGGTTCCCAGATAAAGCCATTTCCCGAGGGTGGAAGAAATTCATCCTCACGGCCTGCTATATTGGCGGGGATTGAAATTTCCTGATCCGTCCGGCCATAGGCAAGCTGGTAAATCCTGTTGTCGGCAGCACGAAAGAGCGTGAGCTTCGAGTGTGCTGTCGGGATACTGATTAAACGTTCTTTTAATGTATCGGCAGGAACGCCCGAATAGGCTTTAATAATTGAAAAACAGATGAGGACAAGAAATAAACATGGATGCTTCATAATCTGATGTCATTATTTTATTACAACAATTTTATATGTTTCGTATGAAGTGGCGGTTACCAACCGAACGAGGTATGTTCCGTTCGGGATATCGGAGGTATCCAGCTGACATTCGTAATTTCCAATCAGGAGCGATTTATCGACGAGGGTTTTGATTTCAGTTCCCTTTAAATCATAAATCGAAAGCCTGGACATTCCGGTATTGGGGATGTAATACAAAATCCTGGCAGTCGAATTTATTGGATTTGGCATTACTGTCAGCTTTTGAATGGATTGGTCTTTTGAGTCATCAATGCCAACCGGGCTGTCTTTAGTCACAGTGACATTGTCAAACCTAACGGGGCAAATAGTCCCCGACACATGGCTTGATACCGCCACTCCAATGTAAACATCCTGTGCCATTGGTATTGTCACGTCGCCTATCTTCCACCAGATGTTACCTTCCGAAGACTCGTAACCGGTCAGTACATTATTGTTCCTGACCAGCTTAACCCAGAAGGGGGAGACACCGGTTGCTTTGGTGGTTGAACTGGCGCTTCCCGTCGAAGGACGTTGCTGTAATGCGATTCCGCTACTTGAGGAAACCAGCATGAATGCGTTGGCCGAATTGGCATTTAACGACTCCCGGATCATGACGCCGGCTTTTGCCCATACATTGGTATTGGTAATATTGATCACCTGTGCGCTTATTTCCCCATTTCCTTTTAAAGGCTGGTACACAAAATGACATTGATCGCTGGTGCCATAAATATCGGTTCCCGAACCGTTGACAAAAAATTTCCCGTCTGCATAATTTGCACTTCCGGTAGCTGTTGGTGCACCTATATCCTGGTGTTGCCATGGATCGGGGATCGGAATCAGGCGGGTCGATGCTTTTGTTATGTTGGAATAGTCGGAATTACCGGCATTGTTTTCAGCGCGAACCCGGTAGTAATAGGTGATGGTATCTCCAATGCCGGCATCCGTAAAGGACTTTGTGTTTGGATCTGTAATCGTGAGTGTGTTCCAGGTCGTTCCTTTATCGGATGATCGTTCGATCCGGAACAGATCTTCGTTGTAGGACTCGTCAAACCAGGTTAAATTGATCTGGTTTCCGGATATCGCCGTTGCCTGGGCATACGTCGGTGGAGCAGGGACAGCTGGAACCAGACGATCGGCCAGCTGAGCCTCATACAGACTGGCAGGTGTGACATGAGCTCCCTTCGATTCAATAAATCCGGCAGGTTCGGTGGTCCAGTCGCCAACATTGGTGATGGTGGCATTACAACCAATTGACCAGTTGATATGATCTGCGGGTGGCTTTTGAACGATCATATGAGGAACATCACAATTCCAGAACATGGTTTGTGAACCGGCCCATCCGTGTCCGGATCCGGAGTTCTCGCGGTTCTGGACATTGATGTTGCCATCACTCACGATATTATCAAACAGGATTCCGGTTGACCAGCGGTGGTGGGGACCTATATCGGCAAACTCCGAAGTCGCCTTGCTGTTGACGAATACACTCGGACCTGCCGTACAACTTCCATCAACATAATCATGTCTGCCACCACGGGTTATGCAATTTTTTACGAGGTTGCGTTGCCCGTCGTTGTTGAAAGAATATTTACGTCCCCCCGTAGTTTGTGACATGGGATCAAGCATTTTGCAGTTGTCGACGGTCATCCACCTCGATTGTTCTCCAAGGTTTACAGCTGCATAACCAAAGTAATAGACTTCGAGATTACGGGCCCAGCCATTGATGATTTTGTCGAAAAATACGGCATTCCATCCATGGTTTTCATCGTCAAGCGCCGTATAGGTAGAAGCAAAACGGATGTTTTCAATACCGCAGTTTTGAATCCGGTTTAGATTGATCTTGACCACATAACCATCCGAATAGGTCGGATCGATATAATCCACAATCGGAGCGTCGAAGTAGATCACGTTTCCATCGATCCTGGTAATCTGTCGCTCGTAGTTCACCTTGTACGCCGAAGGGGTCCAGCCATATTGGGCTGTATTGAGCAGGTCAATCCAGGCCTGGTTTGGTACCCGGCGGAAATAAACCCAATCGCCAACATGAAAGTTATGTCCAGCCTCCACCGTCACTTTATTGATACCATAAGGGACATAAAGATCGGTTACTTTTTTGGCCGTGGTTTCGTCGGTCGATACACCTGAAGTACCGGCAATCTTGATTAAATCGGACTGGGTTGTCGCGGTGGCAATGAACCGTGTTCCATTTGCATCTGAACCTTCACCCATCAAGACGATGCCGCTTGCATTTACATTAATCGTGCTGCTGATATTGTATACTCCCTTTTTGAAGAGTATCTCTCCCCGGAAGCCATCGGCATCCAAAGGCATGGCTGCAACTTCATTAATGGCACCCTGGATGTTTTGCAGGTTATCTCCGGCAACCGGAGTCACGGTCTTTACAATTTTGATGTTATTGGGAATATTGGCTTCGCTGTTTTTATATCCTACGCCGCTGAAATCAGGAACGGTGTTTCCTTTTGCATCTGCTTTATAGACAAGTTTTCCATTGGTATCATAGCTCACCAGAGAAGAAGCATTGACAAGGCCACCGGCATTGCGTCGTGCCTTCTCCCAAAGCAGTCTTGCCGTGATCTGGGGAGACGATGGAATCTTGTTGGTGCTGATTTCAATGTTTCCCACCGTAAGGAACTTGTCGGGACGAAATTCGGTAAGATAGATGTATTCATCCCTCACATAGTTGTCTCCGCCGGCATTTCCGGTACCGGTTGTTCCATCGACACGACCGGCATAAATTCCACCTGTGACGGTGCTGAGGATCACGTCGAAATAAGTATTGGCAAACGGGACCAAATCGCTGTATTTGATTCCATAACGCCCACTCTGAAAGGCAATCCAAAGTCCTTCCGCATCATAGGCAAAGTGGTTGGCATCTTCCGTTCCGGTTGGCAGGGCGTAAGCCCAGATCCAGCAGCTGGTGCCTTTAGCTGACGTATTGGGTTTGAGATTGGCAAAGAACCAATCGATGTTGGGCTTGACAATCGAATCATATTTAGCGACTCTCGTTGAATCGTCTCCAAGCAGTAAATGGCATTCGGTCAGCCGGACAAAGCCATTGGTCAACATCCAGGCCTGATTCCACGGGGCTGGTTCATTGGGCTTATACGTATTGGGTGCACCCGGGAAATAATAATGGTTGCTCTCGCTGGTGCGGATAAAACGGGGAAGGATCCATTTGTCCATCACGTAATCGCCTTCCTTGATGTATTTTAAGGCCCTTTCCTTGTAAGTAGCTCCGTAACCGTCAGGATCTCCAATGCCAACGGGGGTGTTCCAGATCGCAGGATTCTGCAATATAAGCTTCGAACAAAATGCCATGTGTGATAGGATCTCTCCCTGTTCCACACCGGCCCCGGCAGGATAGTCGGTGCTGGAAGGCCAGACGGGATCAATCTGGTTCGTCCAGGTTAACAACTGTCCTCCATTGGCGGCAGAGGCCAGGTCGTTGCGGCCTGCCAATGCAGCATCGCAGTAAAAGATCATGCGATCGAGGATTGCGATATCATGGGAGGTTTCATACATCAATCCGCATGCTTCGATGGCCTTGCCTGAATTGCCATAAACCCAGATGTTGCCGGTACCCGTGGCAGGGGGTTGAACCTTTGCAACCATGTAGTTTTTGAAGGCATCTATTTCATTCTGGGTGACCGGACCTGTCAGCCCGTCACAAACCATCGATTGTGCTATTACAGTCGATGAGGCAATAAGATTTATGAAAACCAATATCAAAAATGTTTTTCTAACAATGGCTTCCTTTTTAATGAATATGTCTTTTAAATGAATCATTTTATTTGACTGATAGATTGTTCTAATTCTCAGGTTTCCTTTTTATGAAGCGGATGCTGAAAGAATATATTGCAAATTAGTATTTAGACGGTTGAAGTTTAAAGTGTTTTTGTCTGAAGACCTTGCCTGATATTCAGTAGCCCTTGCTATTATTTTAGACCGTTTTCATATCGACGGTATTTTTCCCATAATAGTCTTCCGGTGATTGGAATCGAGGTTGCGACTTTATTTGTTGCGATCTCGATATTTCCCATCATCTGATAATTTTGAGGACGGATTTCAGCGAAGTAGAGGTATTCATCACGTACGTATTCATCGCCCCCTCCGTGTCCCGTTCCGGTTGTACCGTCAACACGACCTGCAAACCGGCCATTATTGACCGTACCCAATACCACATCACAATAAGTATTGGCAAAGGGAATCATGTCACTGAATTTTATACCATAGCGCTTACTTTCATAGGCAATCCACAAACCCTCGCAGTCATATGCAAAATGGTTGGTGTCCTCCATCCCCCGGGGTAAAGCGTAAGCCCAGGTCCTGCATTCAGTTCCTGCGGCAGAAACATTGGGTCGGCAACTGGCAAAGAACCATTGAATGTTTGGCTTGACGATTGCATCATATTTTGCTACCCTTGAAGGATCGTCGCCAAGAAGAACATGGCATTCTGTTAACCGCACAAATCCGTCCGTCAGAAGCCATGCCTGATTCCAGGGCGCAGGTTCGTTGGCCTTGTAGGTATTCGGAGCACCCGGGAAATAATAATGATTGCTTTCACCGGTACGGATGAAATGGGGTATAATCCAGTTGTCCATCACATAATCGCCTTCCTTGATATATTTCAAAGCCCTTTCCTTGTATGTGCTACCAAATCCATCGGGATCTCCGATTGCAACCTTGTTATTCCAGATAGCCGGATTTCGAAGGATGAGTTTTGCACAGTAGGCGATGTGTCCAAGGACCGATCCTTGTTCCACCCCAGCTCCGGCTGGTTTGGAAGTACCGCTTGGCCAAACGGGTTCTATTTTTCCGGTCCAGACAGTGAGCTGGCCTCCTTTGGAAGCGGGTGCTAAATCATTTCGGCCGGCCAGGGCGGCATCGCAAAAATAAATCATACGGTCAAGAATGGCCATGTCATTGCTGGCTTCATACATTAATCCGCATGCTTCCAGCGCCTTGCCTGCATACCCAAAGACCCAGACGTTACCGCTTTCCTTTTCCGGAAGCGATACTTTCTGCTGCACATAATTTTTAAAAGCATCAATTTCTCTTTGGGTCACAGGTCCCGAAAGACTTTCGACCACCATATCCTGTGCTTGTGCTGAAAAAGTTAAACCCGCACACATTGCC
>JAUZOX010000117.1 GCA_030706265.1 Bacteroidota bacterium
ACAACGATTTTCCCATCGCCACCATAAAGTCTCAAATCGTTGATCGTTACTTTCTTGCCCCCGTTTTCAAAGGTCTTTCCCAACAAATACTTACGGGCAAGAGCATTGGCTTCGGTGAAAGGAATATCGCTCAGTACATTGATTTCAAATCCATCGTCAACTTTATTTGAAATGGTTAACTGTGGAAGAGTCGCATTAACCTTATAGGCAGGTTCGTTGCCCATAAACGTTTCTGCGATAGTCTTGATACCGATCACGTTTTTAATCTTGTTGTTTTTGCTGATGAGCGGTTGGCTGTAAACTTCGGTAGGTGTCACCTTCAACCACATCTTATATTCGTCGGAGATCTTAAATGGCTTCTGCATCATCTTCCATGGAGTTGCGATCAAGCTCTTGATATCCAGATTTGATTTGATTGCGTTGTCAACTTCGCTGCCAATCCTGGCCTGATTTGCTTTGAGTAAAGCATCGGCAACAAAAGTAATGGGCATTTTGTAAGAGGCAATACTTACGGTTGGCTGACTTATCCAGTCATATCCGTCTGATACGGTTCTGGTTGTTATGCTCCAGTCCTTGTTGAGGGTAACTTTGGTTTTGAATTTCAACGCAATTTCTGCATTGAAGTCACGGTAGTCTGACACGGTGATTCCAAGCTTTTGGAATTTGAAACCGGCCTTAGCCCATAACTTAAGAGGAATCCGGTATGTGAGCATATCCCCTTCCATATCGATCTTAAAGTTATCGCGCTTCCACACCTTCATCATCAGGTTGTCATTGTTATTATTGGTCAGACTGTTGTCTTCATAGATAAGGCCATTGATTTCTTTATTTAACAATGTTTCAACCGACTTAACATCAATTTCGACCGGCACCGAAATAACCGATGGCGCAGGCTTATATTCTATGTTCATGTAATTCTCGTCGGGTGCCTGGGTCGCTATTCCCGGAGATTTACAACCTTGTGTAACCGTTAATCCAATTGCAAATGCAAACAAACAAGTTTTGTTAAATAAATGATTCATAACTATACATTTTTATTAAATGGCTTTGAAAACATGTATGTTCTTTCTATGTTTATATTAATTATTCAGGAACATGTAATAATTCTAACCATTTATTATTAATAAGATTATGCAAAGTTACGGTGGTTTGTTCGAACATTATTCCTGAATTTTCATTTTTTTAACGTTTTAAGTGATCACTGTTATCAGGCTTTCTGTATTATTGTTTTACGTTAAATGCCAAATGATGCGTAAATTTTTCAAACTACTGTTGCCGGTGATAACTGGTATCCTGGTCGTACTGGGTATCCTCAAGGTGGAAGATCTGATTAAGGACTTGTTGACCGCCAACTATAATTTTGAATCAACAGATATGGCTGACGTAGTCTTTTATTACCTGCTGTTCCCCGTTGCCTTGATACTGGCATTTCTGATCCACTGGATCATCATCTTACCGGTCATCCGGAAGCTGGATGTTAAACCCACTTTCTGGCGACTCAGGTTAATGCATTATATCATCTTGATTTCGTTCGTAGTAGCTTGCGGAGTTGGATATATCTTCTGGCGTATAACCGGAATATACGCCAAAGTGATCCTGGCCGTCATCACTTCGTTTGTCTTGTTTTTCGTCTACTTTATCATCACCGTCTTATTGACAAAGGGAATCGACCATTTTGACAACCCTCAAAAGAAGGCTCATCTGCAAGAAGATTCAAAACCGGACGAAGATCGCCCCTCTAAAATTTGATCACCTTCTCCACCCCCTTTTTCAAGAGATAGCTGTTGATAATCTTCTGGGCCACCCTATTGTCCTCCTGCTGTTTAATGCATTCTTTCAATTCGTCTAAACTCCCGCCAAAACAGGAAGTGTCAAGATAGCCATATCCGAGATACCGGCCATTTTCTACCACAATCACCGATTTTTCATTCATGGTCCGCCCTTTGTCTACGATGACCATATTGCGATGAAGATATTCAAATTGCCTGACAGCCTCCTTGGTCCGCCGGTTGTACGATTCCGGTTCTTCTTTTCCGACACAGGCTCCCAGACAATAGCCCATACCATGCTGAATACATGCCCCGGCAGATTTATATAAACCGTTGATTTTCCTACACAGGAAATATTTTTCGGTCAGGGCATCCAGTTCCTGCAATGCTATGGCCCTGCTGTTATATGAAGCAAGAGCAGTAGCACCTGCCGGATTCTTCATCACGCGTAACCATTGATACCCATTTTCATCAATATCGGTGGCAATTTCATATGTCGAAATTGTCTTCCGTTGTGCGCCGTTAAACAAAGGCTTGATTTGTTTAATCTCGTCAGATTCCTTTAGCTGGGCAATAAGGTCAGATCCGGTTAATTCAAAATCGATGTTATGGATTTTCTTTTTCATTTCACCGGCCTTCTTCCCTGTCCTGCTATATAAATGGGATAACACCCTTTCCCTGATATTGATGCTTTTGCCGATATAGATCAGTTTATCGTCTTCATCATAGAAATAATAAACGCCTGTTGATTCGGGCAACCGCTCCAACAAATGCTGCGGCATGTTGTTTGGAAGCTTTTGCGTTGCCTGTTTTGACAGTGAAGGATCTACGGTGAGTAGCAATTCAAACAATTTCACGGTAGCCAGGGCATCCCCTTCAGCACGGTGGCGATCTTTGATATTGATCCCTATGTCATGACAAAGATTTCCAAGGCTGTAAGATCGTTTGCCGGGAATCAGTCTACGGCTCAACTTTACCGTACAAAGTGTTTTCCGCTCATATTTAAAGCCAATGCGGCGAAACTCCTCCCTTACAAAATTATAATCGAATGAAACATTGTGTGCTACAAAGAAACAACCCGTTGTTATCTGATCTATTCTTGCCGCCAGCTGTTCAAAGGTAGGTGCATTTTTAACCATTTGGTCACTAATGCCGGTAAGTTTGGTGATATAAAAAGGGATAGGTCTTTCCGGATTGATTAGCGAGGTAAATTGGTCAACCACATTTTCTCCGTCATAAACAAAAATAGCGATCTCGGTAATGCGTTCATAAACAGCATTGCCGCCGGTTGTTTCAATGTCAATAATAGCGTACATGAACTACATTTAATAATGGCGTGAAATTAACTTATTTGTGAAAGTTGTCCCAGGAAATAAAGAGTTTTAACAATTTAACTTTAATTTATTTTGATAAATTGCTGTATCTTTAAAAAATAATTTTAGCCTGAATAATTTGTAATATAAATTCTTTAAGCTGATATTCTAAAATTTCCTGACATGAAGAACATTTTTTGCTTCATTTTTATTCTCGCTCTTACTGCTTGTTCCGGTGGTCTAAACAATAAAAACAGTGCTTCAAACGATCAAATTAAATTATTCGGAGGCAGTTCGGTTTCCGTCTATGAAGGCACTTTGCCCTGTTCAGATTGCCAGGGAATTAAAACTACACTGACACTTTATCAGAACAAAGCCAAAAAACAAAATACTTATAAATTGCAGGAGATATACATTGGCCAGAATGATGACAAGGCTTTTGAAACCGACGGCACCTGGGTTGCCGTCAAAGGAACAAAGGAAGACCCGAATGCCATAGTTTACCAGTTAAGTGTCCAAAATGAAGATCCGGAAGATTCGGATGTCATCAACTATCTGGTCGTAGACAAAAATACCATTAAGCTGCTGGATGAGGAGATGAATCAATACGAATCAAAGGCAAATTACAACCTCACCAGGATAACGGATTAGCAATCCCCGGTATTTCAGTTAAACGTTATTGTGCTGCCAGACCCTTGATTTTATAATGTCGATCGCGATATCATTTTCTCCCCCTTGTGGAATGATGATATCCGCATAACGTTTTGTGGGCTCAATGAACTGCATATGCATCGGTTTCACGAACTGTTCATAATGTGCCAACACCTGCTCGTAAGTCCTGCCCCTTTCGATAATATCCCTTCTGATGATGCGGATCAACCGGTCATCCGGATCTGCATCCACAAAAATTTTAATGTCCATGCGTTCGCGCAGCCGCGGACTGTTTAAGATCAAGATCCCTTCGACGATAATAACTCCCTTTGGTAAAATGGTAACCGTTTCTTTCGATCTTGCGCAGGTGAGGTAGGAATAAATGGGCATCTCAATGGACTGACCTGCCTTGAGTTGATCCAGGTGTTTGATCAGCAGATTAAATTCGATGGCTGAAGGGTGATCGAAATTAATTTTCCGTTTCGCCTCCTCCGACAGATGTCCATTGTCTTTGTAATAAGCATCCTGCGAAATAATTGCAACCGATCCGACCGAAAGACTTGAAGCGATTTTGTTTACAACGGTAGATTTACCACTTCCCGATCCTCCGGCAATTCCAATAATCAACATACTAACTGAGGGTATTTAATTAAACCGGGGCTTGAATCCCCGGTTCAAAGATATAAATAGGTACAGGAATTTCAATCCTGTTTTAGAAACAAATTAATATAAAAAGGTCAACATGATCCCGGCAGCCAGGGCAGAACCGATGATCCCCTCTAAATTGGGACCCATGGCATGCATCGACAGGAAGTTGGTTTCATCGTATTTCATACCGACAGTCTGTGAAATCCTGGCGCTGTCCGGGAAAGCTGCTACGCCTGCATTGCCGATGAGCGGATTGATCTTGTTGGCATCTTTCAAAAACAGATTCATGAATTTGACAAAAATGACCCCGCCAATGGTTGCAATCAGAAATGAAAATGCACCCAGAACAAAAATGGTCAATGCGGTACCCGATAAAAAGGTAGCGGCTTCTGCTGAGGCCCCTATCGTCAATCCAATCAGGATGGTCACCACATCGATCAGCGGACCTTTAACGGTATCGGCCAGTTTTTTTGTCACACCGCTCTCCTTTAGTAAGTTACCAAAGAAAAGCATTCCAAGTAAAGGCAATGCAGTGGGGACGATGAAACCGGTCAGCAAGATGCCGATGATCGGGAAAAAAACCTTCTCCAGCTTCGATACCACGCGCATGGGTTTCATCTTGATCACCCTTTCCTTTTTGGTTGTCAGCAACCGCATGATGGGTGGTTGAATCCATGGAATCAGTGCCATGTAGATGAAAGCGGAAATGGCGACGATGCTGATCAATTCGGGTGCAAGCTTCGCGGACAGGAAAATAGCGGTGATGCCATCGCCGCCACCGATGATGCTGATTGCTCCTGCATGAGCAGGTGAAAAACCAAATAACATCGCAATGGAGAAGGCTCCGAATATTCCCAACTGGGCAGCGATGCCAATCAGGATCAGTTTCGGGTTCGCGATGAGGGATGAAAAATCAGTCATCGCTCCTATTCCCAGAAAAATCAGGGAAGGATAAATGCTCTTTAAAACACCCAGATAGAGGTAATTCATCACACTGCCATCTTCAAAAATGCCCAACAGGAAACCTGAGGCAAAGGGGATGTTGCCAAGGATGATCCCAAAACCAACCGGAACCAGTAACAAAGGATTCAATTCCCGGGTTATCGCAAAATAAATAAAAGCCAATCCGAGTAATATCATGATGATATGGCCCGGGGTCAAATTCAGGAAAGCCGTGTTTCCCAAAAACTGATTAAGGTTGTCCCCGATAAGCTTAAATGAATTTTCCATCACCTGTTAATCTCCTATCACTATAAGAATATCGCCTTCCATCACAGATTCACCCTTCTTTTTCTTGATTGAGACCACCAGGCCTTCTTTGTCAGAATCGATGTTGTTCTCCATCTTCATGGCCTCCAGTGTCAACAACCGTTGCCCGATCTTGACATGGTCCCCTTCTTTGATGAAAATGTCCAGGATCACACCAGGAAGCGGTGACTTAATGGTTCCACTGCCTTTAGGACTTCCCGGACTGCTTGTCTTTGCGACAGAAGGAACGCTGTCGGTCGAGGGAACAGAGATCGATCGGACCAGCTTAGGGGTTTTGGGCGCCGTTTCAATCGTTTTGTCCAGTTCAACGGTGTACATCGTCCCGTTTATTTCAATCTCGGCAATATTATCTTCAATATTGTTGATCTGGGCTTCGTAGTGGTTTCCGTTAATGGTGAATTTATACTTCTTCATGTACCTGTAATTTGAAAATTAAGGATCCAATAAAATGTACTTGCTGTTTTCGGCTGAGGCCTGTTCCCGCAAAATTTACCGGGGGTTTTGTCTTAACCCATAGATTTTTGAGCTCCAGGGAGAATAAGTACGCGATACCTTTTTAATGGTCAACACCGTATTCTCGTTATCGTGCAATTCATGCTGATAAAGATACAGTGCCATCACGATGGCAGCATTCACTTCACCCGGAATGGCTTCCGGCGAAACTGATGCCACCTTCTCTTTCCCTTTCCGCCTGATGATTTGCTGACGGATGTCAATCGAATAAAGGACGGTCAAGAGCCGGTAAATAAAGTACAGTGCGACTAAGACCAAAAACACAATGATCATGGAAGTGATGGCCACACCCGGCCCGGACGATTCATTCTGGCCGCCACCTGTTATCAGGATTGACATCAAAGGGATAAAACTGAATTTTCGTGTCATCATCTTGTTCCTTTTAAAGAGGCATGTTCGAATGTTTCTTGGGCGGATTGGTGTCCTTCTTGGTTGCCAACGCCTGTAGCCCCCGAATGATGCGGAACCGGGTATTCCTGGGTTCGATCACATCGTCGATAAAACCGTAGCGGGCCGCGTTATAAGGATTTGCGAACTTATCCTTATATTCCTCCTCAGATTGTTGAATAAAATCAGTCCGTTCTTTGTCGTCTGCAATTTCAGCAATCTTCTTATTGTACAGCACCTCGATAGCGCCTTTGGGTCCCATGACCGCAATTTCAGCAGTCGGCCAGGCATAGTTGAGATCCCCGCGCAAATGCTTGGAGCTCATCACGTCGTAGGCGCCGCCATAAGCCTTGCGCAAAATGATGGTGATCTTGGGAACGGTGGCTTCACCGTAAGCATAAAGCAACTTGGCCCCGTGAATGATGATGCCGCCATATTCCTGGGCTGTGCCAGGCAAGAATCCCGGTACATCAACCAGGGTAAGGATCGGAATGTTGAAGGCATCGCAAAAACGGACAAAACGGGCCGCTTTTCGCGAAGCATTGATATCCAGCACACCGGCAAGATAATTGGGCTGATTTGCTACGATCCCTACCGACATGCCGTTAAAATGGGCAAATCCGGTAATAATATTGGGTGCAAAATGGCGCTGGATCTCCAGGAACTCATTGTTGTCCGCAATAGCATGAATGACGTCCTTAACATCATACGGCTTGTTAGGATTCTCGGGAATGAAATAGTTGAGCGAATCTTCCAGGCGATCGATCGGATCATCGCATGGCACCTGTGGTGGCTCTTCCAGGTTATTCTGCGGCAAATAGCTGACCAGTTTGCGAATCAGCAATATCCCTTCACGTTCATCATCGGCCACAAAATGGGTTACCCCCGATTTGGCACCATGGACCATCGCGCCTCCAAGCTCTTCATCGGTGACTACCTCACCGGTGACGGTCTTGACCACCTTGGGGCCGGTCACAAACATGTTGCTGGTTTTTTGGGTCATCACGATGAAGTCCGTCAGGGCCGGCGAATAAACCGCCCC
>JAUZOX010000118.1 GCA_030706265.1 Bacteroidota bacterium
GTTGGTTTTTAGAAATGTATTTTCAATATTTTTAATCAGGCTTATTTTACGGAATACCATTTTTATATCATAGCTGATCAGACTAAATCATTTAATAACGATAGTGTGATCATGAAAACACACCTTATCACCGCTTCTCAGCTTTTTGCGCCTTTGTAGTTCAACGTTCCCATTCACCATCACCTCTCCCCCATCGACCCTGTTATTGGCTTCACCTCCGGTTTCGACCAATCCCATCATTTTAAGGAGCTGGTTTAGTGCAATGTATTCATGCCCTTGCAAATCAAATTCTTTCACCATTCTCTGAATCCGTATTATATAAAATGTTATTAACAGTTTAATTCAGTACAAAGATAGCAGATGTGCTAAAATAATTTAAAAATTCAGTCTGCATGGGTAACAGGTTGCGACATTTTGTCAGCATTCGTTTACTGGCACATGCTTTGATACTACGCAGTTTCAAAAAAAGATTTATCACTATGGCTACAGGACAAATAAACGTTAAGACTGAAAACATTTTTCCAATTATCAAGAAATTTCTCTACTCCGATCATGAAATTTTTCTTCGTGAACTTATTTCAAACGCTGTAGATGCCACCACTAAACTGAAAGGCCTTGCTTCGATGGGCGATGTGACCGGAGAGTTGGGGGATCTGACAATCGAAGTTAAGCTTGATCCTAAAGATAAAACGCTGCATGTCATCGATCATGGTATTGGCATGACCTCTAGCGAAGTAGACAGCTACATTAACCAGATTGCATTTTCGTCAGCCGAAGAATTTCTTGAAAAATTCAAAGGAAAAAGTGAAGATGAAACCAACGCCATCATCGGCCATTTTGGGTTAGGTTTCTATTCGGCTTTTATGGTATCCAAGAAAGTTGAGATCATCACAAAATCATACAAAGATGAACCTGCGGTAAAATGGGAATGCGATGGCAGTCCGGAATATACCATGACGCCAAACAAAAAGACGGAACGCGGAACAGAAATCATACTCCATATTGCCGATGATTCAATGGATTTTGCTGATGAAAACCGCATCCTTACCCTGCTGAAAAAATACTGTAAGTTTTTACCGGTTGCAATTCGTTTTGGAGAAGAAAGCACCTGGGAACCGGTCGAAGGCGAAAAAGATAAAGACGGAAACGATAAAACCAAAGAAGTTAAAAAACCCAGGATCATCAACAATACGAATCCTGCCTGGCGTAGAAAACCTGCGGATCTTACCGAAGAGGATTACAAAAACTTCTATCGCGAATTGTATCCCTTTACTTTTGAAGAGCCCCTGTTCAATATTCACCTCAATGTGGACTATCCTTTCAACCTGACCGGTATTCTGTATTTTCCAAAGGTGAAAAAGAATTTTGAAATTCAACGCGAGAAAATTCAACTTTACAGCAACCAGGTTTTTGTAACTGATTCGGTTGAAGGTATTGTCCCTGAATTTCTCACATTAATGCACGGGGTAATCGATTCTCCGGATATTCCGCTTAATGTTTCGCGGAGTTATTTGCAAAGCGATTCAAATGTCAAAAAGATTTCAAACCACATATCAAAAAAAGTGGCCGACAAACTCGAGGAAATCTTTAAGAATAACCGTGAAGAATTTGAACAGAAATGGGATGATATTCGTATTTTCATAGAATACGGTATGGTTTCGGATGAGAAATTCTATGAACGTGCCTTGAAATTTGTCTTACTGAAAAACACGGCTGGGAAATATTTCACTTTAGATGAATACAAAGAATTAGTTAAAGATAATCAGACTGACAAGAACAAAAAACTGGTTTATCTTTATACTACAAATGCAGAAGAGCAGCATAGTTATGTACAAACTGCTACCGAACATGGATACGACGTACTTTTGATGGATGGCATACTCGATCAGCACTTTATGAACACGATGGAACAGAAGTTGGATAAGACTTCATTTGCCCGTGTCGATGCCGATATCATTGATAAACTCATTGAAAAGGAAGATGCACTTCCCTCACTATTGAGCGAAGAAGACAAAAAGAAACTGCAACCTGTAATTGAACAACACATTGATAAAAATCGTTTTCATGTCATATTCGAGAGTCTCAGTGCCAGTGATTTGCCTGTTCTGATAACGCAAAATGAATTCATGCGCCGTATGCGTGACATGAGTGCAATGGGAGGCAGTGGCTTTGGCTTTGACAATATGCCTGAAAGTTACAGCCTTGTCGTCAATGCCAATCACCCGCTGGTTAACAGGATGGCCGCTGAAACGGATACTGAAAAGCAGAATGTGATGGCAAAGCAGTTAACCGATTTGGCATTATTAAGCCAGAACCTGTTAAAGGGGCAAGACTTGACTGAATTTATCAAGAGAAGTGTTGATTTGATTTAAACACAAGTTTACGGCATATAAAATATCGCATGGTTATTTTTTTCAATTTTTATTTAAAAATTCAGCATTCGGATAAATCATGATCCCGCAGTTTAAATAAAAAGTAAAAACGTGGGATTGCAAAAAACAAAAGAAAATGAAAAAGTCACTTATTATTGTTGGCGTAATTGTATTGTTCGTGATCATCATGTTTTCATGGGTATCAGGCAAATACAATGGCCTCGTAACCCGCGAAGAGGGAACCAAGCAAGCCTGGGCACAGGTTGAAAACGTATATCAGCGCCGCTCAGACCTCATTCCAAACCTGGTAGAGACCGTGAAGGGTTATGCCAACTTTGAGAAGTCTACGTTGACTGATGTTATCAACGCCCGTGCAAAAGCAACACAGGTTACGGTTGATCCAACTAAACTTACCCCTGATCAGATTCAGAAATTCCAGGGTGCTCAGGATGGACTCTCGTCTTCATTAAGTCGTTTAATGGTTGTTATAGAAAGATATCCGGATCTGAAAGCGAATCAGAACTTCCTCGACCTGCAGGCACAGCTGGAAGGTACTGAAAACAGGATTGCGGTAGAACGTCGGAAGTTCAATGAAGTAGTTCAGGACTATAACATAAATGTCCGCAGATTTCCAACTAATATTTTCGCAGGTATGTTTGGCTTCCAACAGAAGGGATATTTCAAGGCTGAAGCCGGTGCAGAAAAAGCCGTAAAAGTTAAATTTTAGCACTATCTTTATGCTTCCTTCCCCTGGCGGGGAAGGAAGTTTTATTTTATTTGGTTGTGTTTACTTTTGATATATAAGCCATGGGAATAACTGCTAAGAATTTTTTTTCAGTTGAACAACAAGCCGATATTTTAAAGGCGATTCAACAAGCTGAGTTGAACACTTCTGGCGAGATCAGAGTGCATATTGAAAATAAATGTTCCGGAAATGCCCTTGCCAGATCGGCATATCTTTTTAACAAACTGGGCATGACCAAAACAGCACAACGCAATGGCGTTTTGTTTTACCTGGCTGTCGAACATCGTAAATTTGCTGTACTGGGAGATAAAGGAATCGATGCAGTTGTTCCGGCGAATTTCTGGGACGATGTGAAATCAATCCTGCAAAACAACTTCAAAGAAGGACGTTTTACAGAAGGTCTCACAAATGCAATTAGCCTGGCTGGTGAATTACTTAAAAAACATTTTCCACACCAGAAAGATGATATCAACGAACTTCCTGACGACATTTCATTCGGTAACAAATAAAGCGGTTGTAATGAAAAAAATAACACAATATTTCGGGATATTATTCATCCTGTTAACCTTTTCGGCTGTTCGGGCACAGGATATTCCTGCACAACCCAATCCTCCTCATTTAGTGAATGACCTTGCCGGAGTCATGACTTCGGAACAGATTCAACAACTGGAATCGACCCTGGTTGCATTTAATGACAGCACCAGTACTCAGATCGCCGTAGTTACCGTAAAGTCACTGAACGGATATTCAGCCTCGGAAATGGCGCAACTCATAGGAAGTTCATGGAAAATCGGACAAAAAAAATATAACAACGGGATTGTTGTTCTGGTTAAACCAAAGACGGAAACAGAACGTGGCGATGCTGCCATTGCAACAGGGTATGGTCTGGAAGGAAAGTTACCGGATGCCGTTTGCCGACGCATCGTTGATGAGATTATGATTCCGGAATTCAAAAATGGAGATTATGCTGCCGGAATTGCCGCCGGAGCTCTGACGGTAATGAAAGTTGCCACAGGAGAGTATAAGGATGGTTCTTTCGGACCTAAACATAGCAGAGGAAAAGGGGGGAAATCTCCCATCGTTCCTTTTATCGTACTCATCGTTATGGCATTTTATGTCATGAGAGGTTTCAGAGGACGAGGAAACCATCACTCAATTGGACACAACATCCCTATTTGGCCATTCCTCTTCATGGGTGGACTTGGCGGATTTGGTGGCGGTAGCGGAAACAACGAAGGCGGCTTTGGTGGTGGAGACGGAGGCGGATTCGGAGGATTCGGGGGTGGAGACTTTGGAGGTGGAGGCGCAAGCGGAAGCTGGTAATTTCAGGCTCTTCTTCTGAACAAACATATTCGTAAGGTTCAGTTTTCAAGGAATGCTTTATCTGCATATTGCAAATGAAGTTGACCGAAGAAAACTGGACTTTTTTATTGCTTTTATCTTCTTAAATATTGAAACCAATAGAGCCCAACTCCCGGCTTCATTTTTGAAATATCATCTTAAGATAAATCACCCATACATACAGCAATGAATTGATCATTGCGAAAAAAGACTTCAGGTAAGATTTTCAGGAACATCACAACTTATCTTCACATAGCCACAATATATTGCCAATAGACAGTTGACTTTTCTTAATCATTATGTTATTTTTGACAGGGAGCCGCGAATGCGACATCGGTATCTTTTAAATTATCACAATCATCAATTCTTTTTGTAATAATAATACTCGTGAGTTTTTCAAATCAAAATGGGGATGTGAAGCAGCAATAACACAATTGTTTTCGCCTGGAGTCGGACCTGGAGGCGCTTTTGTCACAGCTCAACTATGGGCATAATATACCGGTGATTACAAAGATATGTTTCCAATCCTGATATATTCAGGCAAATTTATCAAAGGTATATCATTGCTAAGGTCAGTTTTACGGCCCTTACCATGTCTTCAAGCTTAAAAGGATTTTAAGGGACCATGTTCGGGCTGTAATTCAAAGAAAAAGATTGATAATTTTTTTTGTGTGCGATAACAAATAACTATTGATTTTTTAATAAACAATTTGTCAATTTGTGAGTTACTTGTAAACAAAATCGAACTTGGTTCCCGCAGCCAAACCGGATTAAAGGAAGAGCATTATATGAAAATACCGGGGTTAAAGGAAATATTTAACTTTTACAATGACGGGTTCAGAAATCTGAGCTCCACCAGCCGTAAATTGTGGTTAATTATTTTCATAAAGCTGTTTATCCTGTTTGCTGTTTTAAAGTTATTTTTCTTTCCCGACTTTCTTAAAACAAAATTCAAGAACAATACCGAACGAAGTAATTATGTCATTGAACAACTCACACAACCAAAACGATAGCCTATGATGAATTTTGACTATTCCCTGATCGACTGGTCGAGGGCCCAATTTGCACTCACGGCAATGTATCATTGGATTTTTGTGCCGATTACCCTTGGCATCACCTTTATCATTGCCATAATGGAAACGTTTTATGTTAAGACCAACAATCCGGAATGGAAACGGATTACAAAATTCTGGATGACACTATTTGGGATAAACTTCGCAATCGGAATAGCAACAGGCATCATCCTTGAATTTGAATTTGGAACTAACTGGTCAAACTATTCCTGGTTCGTGGGTGATATTTTCGGTGCCCCATTGGCCATAGAAGGCATTATGGCGTTCTTTCTGGAATCCACCTTTATAGCCCTGATGTTCTTTGGCTGGAATAAACTCAGTAAACGGGCTCATCTGATAGCCACCTGGGTTACGGCCATTGGAACCAACCTTTCAGCATTATGGATTCTGGTTGCCAACGGATGGATGCAGTCTCCGGTCGGGATGAAATTTAATCCGGACACGGCCCGCAATGAAATGTTGAGTTTCTGGGATGTATTCCTATCACCGGTTGCAGTCAGCAAGTTCTTGCACACGATTTCTTCTTCCTATACACTTGCATCCTTGTTTGTTATTTGTGTAAGCGCCTGGTATATTTTGAGAAAACGTGAGATTTCCTTAGCCAGAAAGAGCATGGTGATTGCGGCTGTCTTTGGATTGATTTCTTCGTTGTATACCGCAATAACCGGGGATGCTTCAGCCAAGCAGGTTGTCGAAAAGCAGCCGATGAAGCTGGCCGCAATGGAAGGACTTTACCAGGGTAAAAACAATGCAGCCCTCACTGCATTTGGTTTTTTAAAAGATCAGTCTAATCTACAAAAACAGCAATATATCAGGGATTATTATCTTAAAATCGAGATTCCGAATGCCCTGTCGTTGCTTGCTTTTAATGACCCCAACGCTTTTGTACCCGGTATAAAAGATCTCGTTGAAGGGAATGCATCTAAAAACCTGATTCCATTATCAATGAAAATGTCGATGGGTAAAAAGGCAATTCAGGCACTGGCTGATTATCGAAACGCCATAAAAGTCAACGATGCCCCCAAAGCCATCAATGCCAGAAAAACCCTTGAGGCCAACTTCAAATATTTCGGTTATGGATACATCGAGAATGCCCGCCAAGCTATCCCCAACGTAGCACTTACTTTTTACAGTTTTCACATCATGGTTACACTGGGCTTCTGGTTCATTGTATCCTTTATCGTGACCCTGTTTTTGATTTACAACGACAAGATTCAGGAGTCAAAATTATGGCTGAGGTTATCGATTCTCGGTTTTCCGCTTGCATTTATTGCAAGTGAAGCAGGTTGGATTGTTGCAGAATTGGGTCGTCAACCATGGGTCATTCAGGACTTAATGCCAACAATGGCAGCCGTTTCCAAAATCAGTGCCGGAACCGTACAGATTACATTCTGGTTGTTCGCCGTCGTATTTACGGCATTGCTGGCTGCCGAAATAAGTATTATGATAAAACAAATTAAACTTGGACCAAAAGAGGGAGGGCACTAATCATGTTCGAATCAATGTCAATTGAGTCATTGCAGGAATATTGGTGGATCATTATATCCATCCTGGGTGCTGCCCTCGTCTTTCTCATGTTTGTCCAGGGTGGACAAACCCTGATTTATACACTGGGAAAGACAGAACCGGAAAGGACACTGATTGTCAATTCACTGGGCCGGAAATGGGAATTCACATTTACTACATTGGTAACCTTTGGAGGCGCATTCTTTGCTTCATTTCCGTTATTCTATTCGACCAGCTTTGGAGGAGCTTACTGGGTATGGATGACCATTCTCTTCTGCTTCATAGTACAGGCTGTTTCATTTGAGTTCCGCAGCAAACCGCGTAATATCTTTGGCGCTAAAACCTTTGAGACTTTTCTATTTATCAATGGCGCCCTGGGTACCATTTTGATCGGCACTGCCGTTGGGACATTCTTTACTGGCGCTAATTTTTCTGTCAACAAGATGAGATTGACTGAAACACTTTCATCAGTAACTATCTCACGCTGGGAACACCCCTGGCATGGATTGGAAGCAGTCTTAA
>JAUZOX010000119.1 GCA_030706265.1 Bacteroidota bacterium
GACAGGGACCAATTATATACCCTTTATATACACTTCATATACCAATATCCTAACCCTTTTCCGAAACTCTTTCATCAAGGTTCAAAAAGGGTCCTTTCTTTTTGGGGTTGCACTTCATTTTTAAAGAAAGGGGCTTTAAGACATGCAAGTCCTCTGAGAACGTAAGCCATAGAGGGTAAGTCTGGACAAGCCAAGAACGCATAGCATTCAGGCCGGATCGGGGCCGGGCTTAAAGATACCGGCGAATCCCGGATTGCCTGCCTCTTTCGGGTGCTTAATATGGCCAATTTGGCCAGGGTGGCTTCGCTATGCCGCTGATCAAACAGGCTGAAAAGTTTTTCAGCATAGGAACTGTGAAAATCCTCAACGGTATTTATTGAAGATATTCAAGACAGGCAGGGGGTCGGTGCTTCAAAACAAGTCTGAAAAGGAAAGCTTAAAGCTCTCTGTAGAGTCTTTCAGCAGATCTAAAAATAATAACGAATGAACTATGAGTATCAATTCCCCATCCTCTTATTTTAAATCTAAAAAGGACTTTCAACCCTATATATATTTGTATTACACCCTAAAGATTCATCCTTAATGCTTCTCCATACCCTTTGCCTTATACCGCAGGGGTGTTTCAAAATCCGATGTCATGGTTTGGGGGAGTTGGAAGACATTTCCGTCCCTGTCAGAAAAGTAAAGGTGGGATTGTGAGAACTCCCTTCCGTTTCCATCGGCCCATAAGGCATAGAAGCCGGGTTGCGCCCCGACGGGGCGGCGGGCATAGGTGTGGTTATAGCGGCTGCCGTCGGTGAGCTGTCTTGTCTTTTCCCAGCTCTTACCTTTATCCCTGCTGATCCACATGTCCATCTCGCCCCCCGTGTTGTAGGGTTGCGGCCCCATGGTGGTGGGGGCAATGATTTTCCAGCTGCCGTCGGCTTCGATATAGATGGATCCCATGTCATAATTGTTGCCCGAGGTGGTAAAAGGGTGGATCTCCCACCGGGTGCCCGACCACCAGGCGGTATGCCACTGCCGGGGTCCGTTTGCAGGCCCTGCCTCGGGGCCCTTGCTGGTGAGGTACAGGATCACGGGGTTGCCGCTTTCATCGAAGTTCACATCGCAGATATATACGTTGAGCCCCTCGGCGGCATAGTCGTGTACAAGCGCCGCGTTGGTGACGGCGGTCAAAGGCAGGCCGACAGGGTTGCCATTGACGGTCTTCCAGGTCTTCCCGAAATCGTCGGTCTGCAGGTAATAGAGATTGGTCCTGTAATCGAGTCCTGCCTTGACCTTCCGGTCCGGATGGTAGTTGAAGGAGGTGCCCACCCGTCGTCCCTGTTGTCCGCTGGTTTGATAGTGCCCTTGCTGGATATCGGCGAGGTCTTTCCACTCCGACCAGTGTATCCCGTCCTTACTGGTCATCCAGGCTATATCCCTGCAATTGGTCATGCCATTGATCAGCTTCTTGCGGTCATAATGGGTGAACAATCCCAGGAAACCGTCGCTGTCGGTATAATACATCTGCAGGTAGGAGAAGTTGTTCATGAGGACTTCTTTGCCATTTACCATTTTGGTGGCAGGGACGTATTCGAACCTGGTGATGTCGTAAGGCTTCACGCTGCGGTGGATAAACGAGGGCCTTCCCGTTCCGTGGGAGGTGGAGAAGATCCAGATATATCCTTCACGGTCGACCTGGATTACAGGGTTGTCGTGGGCATCGTTGGTGGCCTTGTCCAGTACGATGGTGGGCCGGGGTACCTTGCCGGTGACGTGATCGAAATAGGATACTTCGTGGTAAAGGGTTTGTCCGGTTGAATCGGTTCCCCCGAAACAGAAAAAGGTCTTACGGACTCCGGGTACATATACCGAGAAGGGGTAATGATTGGAGGGATAGGTGCCCAGCCCCCCGCTGTATTTATAGAGGTATTCGCCACTGCCCTCTCCGCCCGAATCGATATGATACCATAGCCCCCGGTAGCCACTGTCGATCTCATTCATTAACCTGGCTTTCCCATAGACGTTACTGCCGGTTTGGGCGGATGCCGGAAGTGAGCAGAGGAGCGCTCCGGCACAGAGAATGTTATATAAGAAACGTTTAGACATGATGCTGGATTTTATTCACGGTTGATGGACAATAGGATAAGGTTGAAACGAGCATAATTGAAAATCACAATCAACGATAAAAATTTTCAATGTGAGTTCCATAAGAGCTTTTTTTAAAAATTATTTTCGGATAAAACCCCCTATGATTATTTTAGTCCGGGTTACCGCTGCACCCCGCACGTCATTGCGGGCTTGAACCACAATCTCATAACTCTGCAATACTTATAGAACTCCGTGATCGCATATTTGGTCCAAGTTACGGCTATCGCCTAAACTTGAACCAAATATGCTTGCGCCTAAACTATAACCCAATATGCTATCGCCTAAACTTGGACCAAGAATGGTTGAAAGGGCAAATGTAGAAATTTTTGAGAAAGCCGGTTCCGGGATTGACTTTTTATCCCCGGTTTTGATAAGATAGCCTTATAAGAAAGGTGTTATTGGTTGGCATAGTAATTGATGGTACGAGGTGTCTTCAGCGGTGAAACGGGGACCGGACATCGTGCTGGAAGGATTCAGTATTGTCGGGAAGGCGTGAAATACATTGTATATCAGTAGTATAACGACAAATGACGTTTTTTTTTGTATATTTGTGAATTAAATCAGGGTAATCGTACCGGGGGGTTGAAAGAGGAATCTGCAGCCACCAGGCTAAACTGCATCAATTATAAATCAGCCGGTGGTGCAATTTCTGACCGTTGTTACCGTTATCCCTTTTAAAAATACCCTTTTGCGGGGGAGTAGATTACACTATCTTTAAATTATATTTATCATTTTCATGACAGGAATATCCGCAGTTATCATCACACTGAACGAAGAACAAAACATCGGCGACTGCATCGACTCCCTTATGGATGTGGCTGATGAAATCATTGTCGTCGATTCATGGTCTTCAGACCATACTCCTGCTATCTGTAAAGAAAAGGGCGTCCGCTTTTACCAATATACCTGGGAGGGGTATGGCGGAACCAAAAACTATGCAAACTCGCTTGCCACATTTCCGCTTATCCTTTCGGTAGATGCCGATGAGGTGGTCTCAAAGGAATTAAAGGAGTCTATCATTTTGGTGAAATCAAACCCACAGCATGATTTTTATAAGCTGAACCGGCGGACGAATTATTGCGGCCACTGGATGATGCATCTTTGGTATCCCGATGCCAAGATAAGGCTGTTTTTTAAGGATAAGGCGGCATGGGACGACGCTACGGTACACGAAGAACTGAGGGTGTCCCCCGGGGGTAAGGTGGGGTATTTAAAGGGTGACTTATACCATTATACCTGCCGTTCGATAACCCAGCACATGAGAACGGTGCATAAATACACTTCCCTTAAGGCCATACAAGCCAATTCGGTAGGGAAAAAGGCTTCGCTGGTTAAGATTATCGTCGGACCGATATCCAAATTCTTCAGTGAATATTTGTTGAAAAAAGGTTTCCTGGATGGGTATTATGGCTTTATTGCATGCTGCATTTCGGCCATAGGGTCGTTTATCCAGTATGTTAAGCTGCATGAACTGAATAATGGCAAGCCGATTTAGAGGGGTGGTTTGATAGTTCGTACGGCGTTGCGGGTGCGTTGTATGTCATTGCTGGTGCGTTGTATGTCATTGCGGGCTTTTCCCCCCGTACGTCATTGCGGGCTTGACCCGCAATCTCCCAATTTCCAATCCTTATAAAAGTCCATAATCGCATATTTGGTCCAAGTTACGGCTATCGCCTAAACTTGAACCAAATATGCTTGTGCCTAGACATGGATCGGGAATGGCTGAATTGGCTTAAGCCAATAGCCAATAGCTAACTGCCAACAGCCATTTGGCTAACGCCTAAACTTGAACCAAATATGCTTACGCCTAGACTTGGAACGGGATAGTACTTTCGCCATCAGTGAGATTGCGGGTCAAGCCCGCAATGACGAACAAGCATTTTTAGTACGAGTTACCGCTACGCTCAAACTTGAACCAAATATGCTTTTGCCTAAACCCGGACCGGGAATGGCTGAATTGCCTTAAGCCAACAGCCAACAGCCAATGGCCAACAGCATATTTAGGCCAACAGCCAACAGCCTAAACCTGGATCAGGAATGGGGCCCGCATAAATGCTCTGCCGGAGCCAGTCGGGTTCATACGGTATCTTATATTGCAAAAAATCATTCTGATTTATCGGGGGATTGAAATATTAGTTTTAAATTGCACCCCTGCACCGGGTAAGCCGGTATACGAAATGATTCGAAATAATTCAGACATGAAAGGAGATTGGTTTGTAGTTGTTAATCCGAATGCGGGTAACGGGAAAGGGAAAACGGATTGGCTGCAAATTTCCATTTTACTGGATAAGGCCGGACTCACCCATACCAATGTCGTCACCGAACACAAGGGGCATGCGATCTCGCTTGTGCAGCGGTTCATCAATATGGGGTTCAACCGCATCATCGTGGTGGGAGGGGACGGTACCCTGAACGAAGCGGTGAATGGCATACTGCGGCAACGACGGGTATATCCGCATGAGGTCGAACTCGCCATGATCCCCGTTGGAACAGGCAACGATTGGGTCCGTACGCATCATATCCCCACCGATTATGCGCAGGCCATCGAGATCATCCGCAGGGGAAACGTGGTCCGCCATGATGCGGCTTATGTGAATTACATGGTCGACGGTATTCCTAAAAAACGGTATTTCATCAACATGGCTGGGATGGGATTCGATGCCGCCGTGAACCTAAAGGTGAATGAGAAGCAGGGGCTGCTGCAGTCGACGCAGACGGCTTATTTCTACCATATCTTTACGACATTGCTTCAGCATTCCTGCTCCAGGGTAAGGCTTACGATGGACGGCAGGGTGTATGATACCGAGGTGTTCAGCATGGCCACCGGTATTTGTTGCTACAATGGAAGCGGGATGAAACAACTGCCCGAGGCCATATTTAACGACGGCCTGCTCGATGTTACCGTCATCGGGAAAGTCAGTAAATCAAAGATTGTGAAAAACGTCAAAAAACTTTATGACGGATCGTTTACCAGGTTAAAGGAGGTTGAGACCTTCAGGTGTAAGCACCTGATTGTGGAATCGGACCCTTTGTTCGGGATGGAGGCGGACGGTGAATCGCTCCCGCCATCGGTTTACGAGATTCAGATCATGGAAGGGGCCTTGTCGGTATTGCTGCCGTGATCAGGCCCTGGCCTCTATCCACCGGCCGTCTTTTTGGATCAGACGGATGAGCATCTGCACGGCCTCTTCCTGATCGATGTTGCGGATTACCGGTTCTTTTCCACGGTAGAGTGTGACTTTTCCTCTGCCGGCTCCCACATAGCCGTAGTCTGCATCGGCCATCTCACCGGGTCCGTTTACGATACAGCCCATCACGGCAATTTTAAGTCCTTTCAGATGACGGGTGGCTTCCTTGACTTTGGCCAGGGCTTCCAGGATATTGTACTGGGTGCGCCCGCACGAGGGACAGGAGATGAACTCGGTTCGCGATACCCGGCTACGGGTAGCCTGAAGGATAGAAAAGGCGGTCTCGACCAGGATGGCCCTGATGTCGGGAGCATCCGCCTCAAGCCAGATCCCGTCACCCAGTCCGTCGGCCAGCAATGTTCCCGTGTCGGCAGCACTTTGAATCAGGAATTCCTCAGGGTTTGAAGTGGTATAATGCTTTTTCAAAATCACGGGTATATCCTGATTAAGCGTTGCCAGTGTGCTGAAGACTGCGCGATACCATTTGGGAGCATCATCGCCGTTGGCCTGGGCAATGAGAACGGTGCTGCGACCTGCCAGCGATGCCGACATCTCTTCGGTGGGGAGGGCGGGTTGTACCAGTGTGACGAATTTATTGAACAGGGGAAGATGTTCTTCGGGACTGTCCGTTTCGACAAAGTCGGGTTGGACAGGGGCATCGAGTTTCTCGGGGAACGAAGAGATGACAACGGGCAGGTTGTGGCCGCCGATCGATCCGGAGACACGGCTACTGCGTCTGTGGAAAGTGAAGGGATCCAGGCAGGGTATTGCTTTTTCAGCTGCGGTTGAATGGAGCCGGTTATTGTATCTGCCGGTCATCTGCAATGCTGCCGGTATCTCTTTTTCGGGGTCCTCGGTCAACGACACCCTGATGGTGTCTCCAACGCCATCCTCCAGCAGGCTGCATATTCCGGTAGCCGATTTAATGCGGCCTTCTGCAGCATCGCCGGCTTCGGTCACGCCCAGGTGGAGCGGATAGCATTCCCCGTTGGCCTGCATCAATGCCACGATCAGACGGGTTGCCTCTATCATCACGCGGGGATTGCTGGCCTTCATCGAGATCACAAGATCATGGAAACTGAGGTCTTCGCAGATGTTGATGAATTCCATCGCCGCTATTGCCATTCCCATGGGGGTGTCGCCATAACGGCTCATGATGCGCTCGCTCAGGGAGCCATGGTTGCTGCCGATGCGCATGGCCGTGCCGTTGGTCTTGCAGATGGCAATGAGCGGGTGTAACCGTTTGCGGATCTTGTCTATCTCCGCCTGGTATTCGGATTCGGTAAATTCGAGTTTCCCGGTCTTGCGGTCGGTGTAGTTACCGGGGTTGATCCTGACCTTCTCGACATATTGTGCGGCAAGCTCTGCGACTTTCGGATTGAAGTGAACATCCGCAATCAGGGGGGTATGGTATCCGCGCTGGTGTAGACCTTTACGGATGAGTTTAAGGTTTTCGGCTTCCCTGATGCCCGGGGCCGTGATCCGGACATATTCACAGCCGGCTTCTATCATCCGGATGCACTGGGCTATGGTGGCTTCGGTATCCAGTGTGTCGGTATTGGTCATGCTCTGTACCCTGATCGGGTTGTTTCCTCCCAGTGGAACCCCGCCAATGTTGACCTCACGGGTTACAATTCTTTGATAACCACCCGTTGATAGTTCGAATTTCAGGTTTTCTATGTTCACGGCAAATCATTTTTGAAAAACACAAAGATCGGAAAAAGATGGCTAAGGCGATAAACAGGGGGAATTATTTCAACTGGCTGTTGGCTATTGGCGGTTGGCTGTTGGCTATTGGCTATTGGCGGTTGGCTATTGGCTATTGGCTTTTGGCTGTTGGCTTTTGGCTATTGGCTATTTGCGGTTGGCAGTTGGCGGTTGGCTAAACGTTTATCCTTACCGATTTGTGCGTTGTACATCATTGCGGGTGCGTTGTACGTCATTGCGGGCTTGACCCGCAATCTCCTTTTCCGCATTTCTTAAAAAAGTCCATAATCGCATATTTGGTCCAAGTTACGGCTGTCGCCTAAACTTGAACCAAATATGCTTACGCCTGGACTTGGACCGGGATAGTACTTTCGCCATCAGTGAGATTGCGGGTGCGTTGTACGTCATTGCGGGCTTGACCCGCAATCTCCTTTCCCGCATTTCTTAAAAAATTCCATAATCGCATATTTGGTCCAAGTTACGGCTATCGCCTAAACTTGAACCAAATATGCTTACGCCCA
>JAUZOX010000012.1 GCA_030706265.1 Bacteroidota bacterium
GCAACCGGTAATAATCTCTTCAATGAAAAATACCAGATCATGAAAGGTTATCCAATGCCGGGGCGAGTCTTAATGGGAGGCTTTACAATAAATCTGTTTTAAAGCTTGATCAATATCAGGGCATAAAAAAAGTGCCGTTCTTTTGGGAACGGCACTTTTTTTTATTAACTATCACTAATTTAAGCAGTGTAAGTATTTGAAGTGGTATCGCCACCACGACCAGTCCAATTGGTATGGAAGAATTGACCACGTGGGCTGTCTACTCTTTCGTAAGTATGAGCGCCAAAGTAATCGCGTTGAGCCTGTAAAAGGTTGGCTGGTAGTCTTTCGCTACGGAAACCGTCAAAATAAGTTAAAGCAGCTGCAAGACAGGGAGCAGGAACACCATTGGAAACGGCAGTCGCAACAACTCGTCTCCAACCAGCCTGAGCCTTTTCAATAGTAGCCTTGAAGAATTCATCAAGTAACAGATGTTCCAGAGTAGGATTCTTATCGTAGGCATCCTTGATCTTACCCAAGAATACGGAACGGATGATACAACCACCACGCCACATCAATGCGATTCCGCCAAAATTGAGATTCCATTTGTATTCCTTTGCAGCTTCCGCCATCAAATCATAACCCTGAGCATAGGAAATGATCTTTGCACCATAGATAGCATCTTTCAAATCATTTAGGAATTGAACCTTGTCACCTTTAAATAATTTTTCGGGACCATTTAAAGACTTAGACGCTTTTACGCGCAAATCTTTTTGAGCTGACAAACAACGTGCAAATACAGCTTCACCTATCAATGTAAGGGGAATACCGAAATCAAGTGCTGCAACACCGGTCCATTTACCGGTTCCTTTTTGGCCTGCCGTATCCAGAATCTTTTCAACCAAAGCTTCACCTTTTTCATCCTTGTAACCAAGAATATCACGGGTGATTTCGATCAGATAGCTATCCAGGTCACCTTTGTTCCATTCTGCAAATACTTCGTGCATTTCGTCGGCACTCATACCCAAAAGGTCTTTCATCAGCTGATATGCTTCGCAGATAATCTGCATGTCGCCATATTCGATGCCATTATGTACCATCTTAACAAAGTGGCCGGCACCATTTTCGCCCACCCAATCGCAGCATGGATCGCTATTAACCTTTGCTGCGACGGCCTGGAAGATATTTTTTACTGCAGGCCAAGCTGCTGGAGAGCCACCGGGCATCATGGACGGGCCACGGAGAGCACCTTCTTCACCACCAGACACCCCGGTTCCGATGTAAAGCAGTCCTTTGCTTTCAACATACTTGGTACGACGAATAGTATCGGGATAGTGTGAGTTTCCTCCATCGATGATAATATCACCTTCTTCAAGGTGTGGAATAATTTGTTCGATGAAGTCATCAACCGGGCTACCGGCTTTTACAAGCATCATCACTTTGCGGGGACGCTCAAGATTTGCACAAAGCTCTTCGATAGAGTGGCAGCCAATGAAGTTTTTGCCTGCACCACGTCCTGCCATGAATTTGTCAACTTTTTCTACTGTTCGGTTATATACTGCAACGGTGAAACCTTTACTTTCCATATTGAGGACGAGGTTTTCTCCCATCACAGCAAGACCAATCAGGCCAATATCTGCTTTTTTCATTTAAATAATTGGTTTTTAAAAATCGTTATTATTTAATAACACTCAGTTTTTAATATTTTTAATCCCTATTCACTTTGAATCCTATATCAAGCAGCTTTTTAATTATCCTTTGTTCCAGGTTTCCGGCTTTGATTTCAAAAACAGGAAATTCTCTTCTCACCGGATAATCTCCGCGTAACTTTTCAAAAGATCCCACAGCGCTTCTTAAGGCATGATCGTCATTGCGGATATCATATGTCGCCAGTATTGCCTCGCTTAAGATTTGTTGTTCTGTTTTATGGGCTCCATCAATTTCAATGGATGTAGATGGGGGAAGTTCAACATCTTCGCATTCCCAGCCATCTATTCCCAGACCAAAAAACCTGCTGAGAGCCTGAACGCTCATACTGGTCCCATTTGCTTTACCGTCTTTTGAGTAACCTGCGATATGCGGTGTACCCAAATCAATCATGTTAAGCAATTCGGTATCGATATCAGGTTCATTTTCCCAACAATCAATCACCACTCCCGCGACCTTACCTTCCCGGATTGCGGCTTTCAGGGATTCTTTCACGACCACCTCACCGCGGCATGAGTTGATGAAAACAGGCTTTCTCTTTGCCGACGCAAAAAAAGATTCATCGGCAAGATGAAACGTTTTATCCCTGCCTTCAACATTGAGCGGTACGTGCATCGTGATGATGTCCGCCTTTTCGAGTATTTCTTCCAGACCGACAAAACCTTTGGCGCCCTCTTTCCGGGCTCTCGGGGGATCGTTGAGCAATACCTTCATTCCAAATATTTCACAGATCCGTGCCACTTTGGAACCCACGTTTCCGACGCCGATTACCCCGATTGTTTTATCCGAAAGAACAAATTCCTTTTTCCCGGCCATGACCATCAAAGCCGATGCAATATATTGTTCCACCGACTTTGAATTACAACCGGGAGCATTGGTCCATCTGATTCCTGCAGCTTCACAATAGGCGGTATCGATATGATCGAAACCGATGGTTGCGGTCGCAATAAACTTAACGGATGATCCTGCCAACAGCTTTTCGTTGCAAATTGTCCGGGTCCGAGTAATAATTGCATCCGCATCCTTTACCTCTTCAGGGGTAGTCTTCTTACCGGGTAGGTAGATCACATCCGCAAAAGGCTCTAAAGCTCCTTTGATATATGGAATTTTATCATCAATGACAATCTTCATCCTTGTAGTTTAGTAGTTAAATCGATCTTTGAATGCCCAGAGTCCAAGCGCCGGATTCGAAATGTAAAATATCACCTCCCCGTCAGGCAGTGTATTGTAACCGTCTTTCAGGACCTTGGGATCATATTTCCGGGTCATTTCATCCAGTCTGGCATACTTAAACCCGACACTTTCGATTTCTTTCTGCGTCAGATTTTCTTTTTCGCTACCAGGGCAATAGGTAATATTGAACCGACCTTCTGAAGAGCCGTGAATAAGATGGGCTGCGGCGCTCAAGTTCTTGCGCAGCTCTTCGTTTTCACTGCAGGCTTTCAAGGTTGCAGGAGTTCCGAAATAGCCATATTTACGGATCAGCCTGTCTATTTCCTTGTCTTCGCCAAACTCCTTTAATGCAGGTGCCAATATGATCAATTCACCACCGTCATCTATTGCCATACGGGTCCTGTAAATCGACTTATTGCCAAGCCAGGTGCTTTTAAACTCGGTTGGATCGAGATAAACGACCACTTTCTTTAAGGGCTTATCAAGCATTTCAAAGTTTACCTGTAAAGCCAGTTTTGCAGCTTTATCAAAGACCTCAAAATCGTCGCCAATAAACAAGCCGCGTGTTTTGACCTTTCCATCCGTTGTATCGAGGCCTACTACCGTCTGAACATAAACGATCGGCAAATGATTGATGAAATGCTCTGAAGCATAATTAAACACCCTGCGTACAGGCGTATCGGCATGCCCCATCATTCTCTCCATGCCATAACTGGCTCCGATAAAGTGGCTCTTGTTAATTCCTTCAACGCCACCGGTACCGACAAATATGTTTTTATTATAATTTGCCATTCCGACAACTTCATGAGGAACAACCTGTCCTATCGAAAGGATAAGATCAAAGTTTCCGTTAACAAGGAGTTTATTAACCTGAGCCGGCCATGGAAAATCAACGGCACCCTCGGATACTTTCTTGACAAATTCAGCAGGAACTTCTCCAACAGTAACGACATCATTTCTCCAATCGTGTTCACGGATCAGTGATGAGGGCAACTTACCGAACATGTGTGCTATCTGATGGCTCGACATTGGCGAATGTGTTCCCAATGCGGGAAGCACATCCGTCAGACGTTCACCATAGTATTCCCAAGCAAATTCGGTCAGTTCTCCTGCACGGCTTGGTAGCCTGGTGTAATCGGGAGGTAAAGCCAATACTTTGTCTCGCTTCCCCAATTTATCCAAAGCTGCATACAAACCCTTTTTGAGGTCTTCGGCACTTAATTCCTGATTAACCGAACCGGTTTCAAAATACATCATCGTTTTATCTTTTTACCCTGGCATTTCCATTCCAGATACTCCAAACCATATCTTCATCAGCAGGTTGGGCATAATCTGTTAGAAATGTGGTTGCCAGTGCTCCGGTAGCCCAACCGAACTGAGGCCATTTAACAGGTTCCCATCCCTTGAGTATCCCGTAAAGCAAACCACCTACAAAACCGTCACCACCACCGATGCGATCAAGTACGGGTATTCTTTTGGGTTCGATCACATGCCAGTCGCTTCCTTCAAGCATGATGGCGCCCCACAGGTGCTCGTTTGTACTGACAACCTGACGAAGGGTTGTAGCAAAAACAGATGCATTGGGGAAAGCTTCTTTTACACGATTAATCATACCTTTGAAGCCATCGATCTTAGCTGCGATTCCTTCTCCACCTGCTTCGGGTCCTTCGATACCCAGGCAAAGTTGAAAATCTTCTTCGTTGCCGATCAGGATATCCGAAACAGAAGCGATCTCAGTGAAGATTTCGCGCAGTTCTTTTTCGCGACCTTTCCAGAACGAAGCACGATAGTTCAGGTCAAAAGAAATACGGGTATCATATTTCTTTGCAAAACGAGCTATCTGCAAGCAAAAATTACTGGTTTCCGGTGACAAGGCGCCAACTAAACCGGATAAATGGACAATCTGTACGCCTTCTTTTCCAAAAATACGCTCCAGATCAAAATCCTTTACGTTTAAAGTGCGACCCACTTCACCTGCACGGTCGTTTTGAACACGTGGGCCACGTGCACCATAACCGCTATCGGCAATATTGAACTGGTGACGGTATCCCCAGGGATTGCCTTGGGCTACTTCCGGTCCTTCAAAATCCATATTCCGGCTTCTGAGATTGTTCTTGATAAATTGTGCGATTGGACTGTCTTTTACAAAAGTGGTCAACACTTTAACGGGAAGTCCAAGGTATGAAGCAATACTTGCAACATTGGTTTCGGCACTGGTTGCCTGCATCTTAAATGTATCACTACAGTAAACAGGTTGTCCGTTTACCGGAGTAATTCTTACACCCATACTGGTTGGAACCAGCAATGAATAAGCGAAATCTTTTTTTAGTTGTATGCTCATATCATTTATAAATTATTAGAGAATTCAATTAATTTCACGTCTTAATATGCTTTTTTGTCCGGATTATACTCCGCTGTATGCATTAAAACCACCATCAATTGGGATAACGATTCCGGTAACAAAAGATGCGATATCTGAAAGCAAATAAAGTGCTGCACCTTGCAGGTCATCAGGATCACCAAATTTACCCATTGGGGTATTGGTTACAATTTTATTTCCACGTTCTGAGTATCCGCCAGTCTTTTCATTTAAGACAAGGAAACGATTCTGATTGGTAATGAAAAATCCGGGAGCAATAGCATTAACCCTGATCCCAACTTTTGCAAAATGAACGGCAGACCATTCGGTAAAGTTATTAACAGAGGCTTTTGCAGCAGAGTATGCAGGAATTTTCGTCAAAGGATGATAGGAATTCATCGAAGAGATATTTAACACGGCACCCGCTTTCTTTGCAAGCATATCCCGAGTAAACACCATGGTTGGAAGGATGGTTCCTTTGAAATTAAGTGCAAAAACTTTATCAAATCCTTCCAATTGGAGACCGTAAAATGTCTTTTCCAGGTTATCCAGATCGGCTTCCTCTATTTGCTCTACCTGGGTGGTTGCCATGGGTGAATTACCACCGGCACCGTTGATAAGCAGATCGATTGATCCGAGCTTGCTGTTAACGACTGACTTAGCCTCTATAAGAGAATCTTTGTCCAATACATTTCCTTTAACGCCAATAACTTCAGCATCAAATTCATCTGAAATTTCAGATGCTACTTTTTGTGCCAGTTCTTCGTTCAAATCGAGAATTGCAACTTTTGTTCCGACAGATGCAAGTGCTTTGACAAGTGAGATGCCAATTACTCCTGCGCCACCTGTGATAACACAGACTTTACCTTTAAGGTCATCAAATGAGATTTTTTTCATTTTATTTTTTTTATTAGTTGTTGTATATCTGATTCATCGAATACGGCTTCATTCAAAATGAAGAATAGTATTCAATATTTTCTTTCGTAACGATATCGATTGGAGTATAATTTTCAAGCTTTACCTTTTGCTTTCGCACAATATGATCAAACAACAGGTTCGTTGCAATAAACCCTTGTTTCTCGGGCTTCTGGCAAATCAAAAAATCGACCTTTCCCTTTTTAAGCAATTCAATATTGCGGGGAATAAGATCGTATCCAACAATTTTTGGACTTTTGGTTAACTCTTTAAAACAATTTACAGCATGATGTACTTTTGAATTTGTAATGAAAACCGCATCAACGCTGCTCAATCCAATTCCTTTCTCTTTTATTTTCTCCTTTAGTTCATTCTCTTCTCCGGTAACCTTGATCTTGACGATGGTATGCATTTTTTCTTTCCTGCTTTCAAAATATTCAAGAAATCCTTTTTCACGCTGAAGCAGGTGATTAACATTATCCAACTCTTTTGTAATATGAACCAATAAAATCAAACTTCGTTCATTGATTCCATAATCAAGCAATTTTGCAGCCAGGTATCCGCTTTTATAGGAGTTTTGGACGACAAAACTGATCGGATTGGTTTCCTTCAGCGTAGAATCGATGAAAACATAAGGAATTTTTCTCTCATCCAGAGACTGAATGAATTTCAAAGCCTCTCTTTTAGCCCAGGGAGCCAATACAACGCCATCGGGTGATAATTCCAGGATCTTTTCTGCTTCAGAAGTAAAACTTTCGGTATCCTCCATCTTGAAATAAAACTGCTTTAAGGTTACCCCAAATTGTTTTATTTGTTCAATTGCTTCAATAATCCCTTGTTGTGGCTTCGCCCAATAAGCATATCGATCCTTAAACCAGGGGGTAAGTGATGCTATTACAAAGTCGCGCTTTGAGGCCAGTGTTTTTGCAAAAATATTGGGGTGGTAGTCAACCTCCTCAACAATTTTAAGAATCTTTTCTTTGGTAACTTCTGATACGTCTCCCCTATGGTGTAAAACGCGATCAACTGTGCCAATTGAGACCCCTGCCTTTTTTGCAATATCAACGATTCTGATATTTTTTTTCACCTCATCCTATTTTGAGAATCTGAACAAAACTAATAAATATTTCCATTACCGTGTACGAACACGGAAAAATATTTAATCGATTTGAGACCATTTTAACCTTTCGAAACTGCACTGATCAAATAACAAAAATTGCACGTTTTGTTTTTATCTCCTTTGAATGTTTCTTGTCGAAAATCTAATTTTTAATTTATCTTTGACCGTTGAAATATATTTTTAAGTTTTTGAGAATCAAAGGCACTTTCATGATGTCTTATTGCGTCCGCCAGTAAGGGAAAAGCGGTAAGGTATAATGAATTAATTGTTCCTTTTACGTTTAATCACTGAACAATAAAACAAAGATCATAAAGTTATTAACTAATTTAATTACTTAGAAATGGAAATAGGAAAATACAGTTTAGGAATTGGTGACCGGTTTGGGCATCAAGGCAAGGCTCAGCTTCAAGCTATTCTCAAAGCTGCCGCTGCAGGAGTTGAAGTAACCCCGGTATGGAACAAGTCGAACAGAGAACACACATACATTCATTCAAAGCCCGAAGACACACGCAAGGAAGCTGATGCAGCCGTTAAAGCCTTGTCGTACAAGGGCCAATATTTTGTAGATGCTGACCATATTAACCTGGGAAACGTTCAGGGATTTATCACAAGCTCGGACTTTTTCACGCTGGATGTTGCCAATAAAATCGGCACCCCCTCGACAGAAGAGGCGATCAGCGCTTTTGTCGCTTCCTGTGCAAAATACGCCGGCCATCTCACCATTCCGGGCATACGACATCCCTTCGAAGTAGATGAAACCTTACTCCGCAAAATTGCAGGGAAGTTTCTTGCTGCAATCCATGAAGCCGGAAACATCTATAATTTCATAAAGGAGCAAAAAGGGGCCGGCAATTTCGTAACCGAAGTTTCGATGGATGAAGTTGAATCGCCACAGACTCCGGTTGAAATGTTCTTCATTCTGAAAATGATTGCCGAACAAAATATTCCGGCACAGACGATTGCGCCTAAGTTTACTGGCAGGTTTAACAAGGGTGTCGACTATGTCGGCGAAGTTAGTCAGTTTGCCCGTGAGTTTGAAGAAGATGTATTGGTTATCGATTATGCTGTTAAAGAATTCGGATTGCCAAAAGATCTGAAGCTGAGCGTACATTCAGGCTCGGATAAATTCTCAATCTATCCTGAGATTGCTAAAGTCCTGAAGAAATACGATAAAGGAATCCATTTGAAAACAGCCGGTACCACCTGGCTCGAAGAAGTAATCGGACTTGCGCTTGCCGGAGGTAAAGCACTCGAACTAGCAAAAAGCATCTACAAACTAGGATTAACCCGCCAGGAAGAACTTTGTGGTCCATACGCCGATGTCATCGACATCAATCAGGCTCTTTTACCGTCGGCATCCGAAGTCGACAGCTGGGACAGCACCAAGTTTGCCAATACCTTGCGCCACATACCCGGACACAAAGATTATAATCCAAGTTTACGTCAGTTGATCCATGTAGGTTACAAAATTGCTGCTGAAAAAGGAACTGAATATACCGAACTGCTTGAACAAAACGCAGAAATAGTAGGAAATTGCGTTATAGAAAACCTTTTCGACCGCCATTTAAAGAGATTGTTTAACCTGTAAACTAAGCAACCGGATAAAAGAAGGCTCCTCAAAATGGAGCCTTTTTTTTTATCGTGAATTACACTCAGCCACTTGCAGACAGAATGTATCGACAAGTTAAAAGCGCTCAACCATTCGCGGAACACAATGCCCTGAACTTTTACTAGTTTTAAAAGAGACCAGGCAATCTTATTAAAAGAAACAGATATCCTTATCTGATTCTCCCTCCATTTGATGCCTAATCTATGCCTGACAGATGCCTTTAACCCGGAGCATATCCGGAGCATATCCGGTTGCAATCCGGTGTTAATCCGATAGCTGTATCCCGATATACTCCGGATATGCATATGATTTGTCCAGGATATGCCATGACAGCTGGGCAAACGTCAGGCATAAAAAAAGCATGAAAAAGACGGAGATTCTGAGAAGCATATCTTCCGATAATATTATTTTTTAAATGGGCATTGTGTATATTTCTAAGAAAGTCATCGCACAAAAAAAGCCATAGGGTAATTACCCTATGGCTTTTTAAAAAATGGAACCCACTTTAAGAAGTGGAATTCCTTATATCAAAATATTATAAATCAGTAATCGGGCTGTGCTTAGGAACCAATAACTTCATGATGATCCATGCTGTCAGATAGGCAAAGCCACAGAATGCAAAAATAATGGCATATGCGGACTGTACTTTTCCCTGAACCACCATCGTTGCTGCATCACCGACCAGATTTTGAGCAGCAGCAGCATGTTCGCCAATGGCTTTGTAATAATCGGTCAGGTGACCGGCAAACAACTGAACCAATACACCACCAATACCACCGGCTAATCCACCGATTCCTGTTACAGAGCCTACGGTCTTTTTGGGGAACATATCTGAAACAGTGGTAAAGATATTGGCTGACCATGCCTGATGCGCAGCAGCACCGATACAAATTACAATCAGGGCCAGTATATAAGCGTTGGAACCAAAATGCTGTACATTTCCAAAATAAGGGGTTAGCAACAATGCCAATGGAAGAACACCAATCATCAACATGGCCGTCATACGTGCTTTGTAAGCTTCCATGCCTCTGGTTATAAATAACATTGATAATCCTCCACCTGAAACACTGCCGACAATGGCTACACCGTATACGATAAACAACGGCAACATGATTTCATGACCAACCATGTTAAATTGCTGTTTCATAAAATCAGGCAACCAGAAGAGCAAGAACCACCATACACCATCGGTCATAAACTTTCCAACAAAGAAAGCCCATGTCTGACGATATCCTAACAATTTATGCCATTTAACTTTAGAATGATTTACATCTCCATTGCCATTTTCATCCTCATCACTATTGATATAAGCTAATTCGGCTTTTGACAAACGTTTATGTTTGGATGGAGCAGCATACAGGAAAAACCAAAAGACTAGCCATATCAGACCGACTACACCAGTAATAATAAAAGCCATTTGCCATCCTGCAATTGCTCCGCCAAACCAAATTCTCAGGGTTTCCTTCCCTCCTACAGAATAATAAACGATAAAGGGTACAACTAAAGAGGAGATCATCGCTCCGACATTGGAACCAGAATTAAAAATGCCGGTTGCCAAAGCACGTTCTTTCTTTGGAAACCATTCTGCAATAGTCTTGATTGAAGCCGGAAAGTTACCTGCTTCCCCAATACCGAACAATGAACGAACAGCTGCATGAACTGCGGCTAAACTGCCTGCAAAAGCATTCAGAATTCCAAAAAGAGACCAGATTATTAAGGATAAAGCCAGACCCAACTTGGTTCCGATTTTATCAATTATAAATCCCGCAAAAAATGTAACAATAGCATAGAAGGCGGTAAAACAAGAAGTGACAAGAGAAAAGTCTGTATTAGACCATCCGAGTCCACCTTGTGAAGCAGGCAAAGAAAATAATGGCTTCAGGTATCCGATTACCTGACGATCCATGTAATTAATAGTAGTGGCAAAGAAAAGTAAAGCGACAATTGTCCATCTGTATTTGCCAATCTTTTGGTTGACGTGTTCCATAATATATCTGTTTAGTGTATAATTTTAAACTTTAACAGGAAATGTTTGACGAAGCTTCTTCACGATTGCCATGGCATTCTTCACATTTTCCTCCAACTTTTCAAAATCTTTATTTTTGATTAATTCGGAAGAGATGAGTTGTGAACCCATACCAACGCAAGTAACTCCGGCTTTGAACCATTCAGTCAGATTTGCTTCGGAAGGATCAACGCCCCCGGTAGGCATAATACTGGTCCAGGGCATTGGACCTTTCACGGCTGAAACGAATTTTGGCCCTCCAACCTGAGATCCCGGAAATATCTTTACAATTTCCACACCCAACGACTCGGCTTTTGATATCTCTGTAACTGACCCACAGCCGGGTGACCATAAAATCTTTCTTCTATTTACCACCGGTGCAATGTCTTCATTCAACAGGGGAGAAACGATAAAATTGGCTCCCAGCTGAATATACAATGCTGCTGTTGGAGCATCAATCACCGAACCTACACCAAGAATCAATTCGGGACACTCAACAGCCGCCCATTTATTCAATTCGGCAAAGGTTTCGTGTGCAAAATCGCCTCTGTTGGTAAATTCAAAAACGCGCACGCCGGCACGATAACAAGCTCCGATAACACTCTTACACGTTTCGGGATCTTTATGAAAAAATACTGGAACCATTCCGGTCTCAGCCATTTTGGTTGCAACCTGTATTCTTGTGAACCTGGCCATATTCTTTTATTTGATTTTATTCGTTAAACAAGATGGTTATTTTATCTGGATACGCGTCCTGAGGCATCTCCACCCATTAAGTTTTCAACTTCACCGACAGTGACCAGATTGAAATCGCCATAAATGGTATGTTTCAGGCACGAAGCAGCGACTGCAAAATTTAATGCTTTCTGATCATCTTGCGGGTATGTAAGCAAACCATAAATTAATCCGCCCATGAAACTATCGCCACCACCAACACGATCAACGATATGGGTAATGTTATATGTTGGAGCCTGTGTCAACTTTTTTCCATCAAACAATACGCCTGACCAGGTATTGTGGTTGGCACTGATCGAACCGCGCAAAGTAATGATTATTTTCTTAGCTCTTGGGAAGCGCTCCATCAATTGTTTGCAAACCGATTCATAAGCTGCAGCTTCTACATGACCGCTTGTCACGTCTACCCCCTGAGGATGAATTCCAAATACCTTTTCGGCATCTTCTTCATTTCCTAAAATCACATCACATCCGGCAACGAGTTCCGGCATCACTTCAGCGGCTTTCTTACCCCATTTCCATAAGTTTTTGCGGAAGTTTAAGTCGGTCGATACTGTAATTCCTTTTTTGTTTGCAACGGCAATTGCTTCTTTGCAAGCTAAAGCAGCACCTTCAGAAATTGCAGGAGTAATACCGGTCCAATGGAACCAGGTGGCACCCTCAAATACGGCATCCCAATCCACCATTCCAGGTTTTATTTCAGCAATAGCCGAGTTTGCACGATCGTAAATCACCTTACTGGGACGAGCTACAGCGCCTGTCTCGAGGAAATAGATTCCGATTCTGTCACCGCCGATCAGGATGTGATCTGTACCCACATTATATTTACGAAGGTCCATAATGCACGATTGTGCAATATCGTTCTTTGGCAAACGGGTCACAAAATCGGTCTTGATGCCGTAATTTGCCAATGATACTGCCACGTTCGCTTCGCCCCCCCCAAAGGTTGCATTCAACTGACGTGATTGACTAAAACGTTCGAAGCCTGGAGTTGCCAGCCTTAACATTATTTCTCCGAAAGTTACTACTTTGTTGTTCATAGATATTATTATTCTGAAATCAAAAAAATATGCCTTTAAACCGGTAAAAAATAAATGATCCTTAGGTGAAAGCCCATTCCAACGCTAAGAGTGTACCATTTTTTACTCCAACTGCTTCATTAGATCACTTAAATCTAGTGGAATCGATTGCACAAAATTAAATTATTTTCACCACAATCAAAGTGGCAGATTGAAGAAACTGCAAAAATTATCATGAGCCTCTTTTAAGAAATTTTTTGGCCCCCCTGATGCTTGCGTTGAGTTCGAATCCGATCAGGACAACAAAAGCATTGAAATTAATCCAGATCATGACGATCATTAAAGTTCCGATAGACCCGTAAAGGGTGTTGTATTTGGAAAAATTATTGACATAATAGTTAAAACCGATAGAAGCAGCAATGGTCAATATCGTGGATAACATCGATCCGGCAGAAATAAAACGGAATTTATTGCGCCCTGCAGGAGCCATATAATAAAGGAATGAAAAGGCAAAAAGAAACATGCCGACTATCACCACCCATCTCAGAAAACCGATGATGTAAAAAGTAAAATTTTTCTTCAGGAAACCGTTTTCGACCAGAAATCGTAAAACCGGTGGACCTATTGTGATAAGTCCGATTGCAATGATGATAATAAAGGAGATGATGAGCACCAAAAATATCGACACTACCTGCTGAATGTAATAAGGACGAGTCTCCTGCTGATGAATACTTTGATTAAAGGCAACCATCAGGCTATTGATGCCATTGGTCGAAAAATACATTGCCAGCACAAAACCGAGTGAAAGCAATCCACCGTGAGGTCGCTTGATCACATCCAAAAGGGTAGACTCGACAGCCTGGTATGCACGATCGGGAATTATGTCCTGCATTATCTGCATCAAGGTGTCCTGAAAATGCGGAATGGGAATATAAGGGATGATGGTGAAAAAGAAAATAATGGCCGGAAACAGCGACAGAAAAAAATTATAGGTAAAGGCTGCAGCCCGGAGACCTATAGAACCTTTGGTAATACCGGACCAAAAGAATCTGGCTACATCGTAAATCGGAGCACCATCAAATCCCGGCAAGCTGGAGTGCCGGGACCAATACACCAAAGACCTGATCGGCCGGATTTTACCAGCGAATTTAATAATTCGGTGCTTGAAAGTCCTCATTGGGATTTCAGGAAAAAGCTTTCAGGCTCATGTCAAGGCTTTTAATATGATGTGTGAGAGCTCCGACCGAGATAAAATCCACACCCGTCTCCGCATATTCGCGTAGATTGTCGATGGTTATTCCGCCCGATGCCTCAATTTCCATCCGTCCGCTAATCAGCTTTACGGCTTCTTTCATAGTGGCCGGAGTAAAATTATCAAGCATTATTCGCTTGACATTTTTCAAACCGAGGATTTCCTTTACATCGTCAATAGTCCTTGCTTCAACCTCAATATCTAAATTCAGATTCTTTGATTTCAGGTAACCTTCGACGGCTTTCACGGCACCAGTTATACCTCCGCAAAAGTCGACATGATTATCCTTGATCAGAATCATATCATACAAACCAAACCGATGGTTCTCCCCTCCCCCTATCTTAACGGCATATTTTTCGAGTTCACGCAATAACGGTGTCGTCTTCCGTGTATCGAGCAACCGAGTACCGGTCCCTTTTAACTTGTTAATATAAAAGTTGGTAGTTGTGGCTATTCCACTCATGCGCTGCATAAAATTGAGCAGCAACCTTTCGGCAATGAGGATCGAAATCGAAGAGCCTTCGACCGTAAATGCGACATCACCGGGTTTAACCCGATCGCCGTCAGACAGGATCTTGTTTATCGCTAAAGTCGGATCAACTTTTGTCAGGACCTTGATTGCAACATCTATACCGCAAATGATGCCAGCTTCTTTAATCAATAAACGTGCTTTCCCTTTTGCTGTGGCAGGAATTGTTGACAATGAAGTGTGATCACCGGTACCCACATCTTCTTTTAATGCGGCGTCAATAATTTCGTCGATAGTCATAGTAGCCCCGGAATTAAGATTTTAGGATTATCAATATTTTTCTAATTGCAATTGACTTATAAGCAATTTATTTCCAACATTCTTCAACAATATGTATGCACGAAAACTTTGATTGGCTGTACGATAAGTACCGATAGCATACCTTGATCCGTCAGTGCTTGTCCCCTGGTGATTGATTACAAATCCTTTGGGGCGATTCTTCGAAAAGAAATCCTTAAGGATCATTTCAGCCTGTTGCTTACTGAATGTACCTTCGTTACCAGGCAAAATAACATCAAATGAGTTGGCAAAATTTATAGCTAACTGGGAAGCATCTCCTTCACGAAAAGCTTTCCCGATATTTTCAAAAACGGCTTTCGAAGATTCTTCACTTTGTGCATGCATTTCAATCGCTGAAAAGATGATCAAAAAGAAGAATAATGTTTTTTTCATGATAAAGTAATTTTTGTATTCAAGAACAAAAACCGAACCAAACAGACATTATTGCTATTTATAGTGACTATTGTCTTACTACAACAATGAGAGATTCACATTAGTTCTTCTCAAATACTAAGACAAAATTAGTTTATTTTGCATCAAATTTCCTACAATAATAGTCCAAAATCGCATCAAACCGGTTATCACAAATCATAGACCATGAAAATCAGCCTGATAGTCATAGGAAAGACCGATGAAGAATATCTGAAAACAGGTATAGCCCAATATGAGCAACGGCTGTTTCATTATATCGCTTTTAATATTCGTGTCATCCCATCTTTAAAAAACACGAAAAATTATACCTCCTCCCAACAAAAAGAAAAAGAAGCCGAGCTTATTCTCCAGGCAACAGAGGGATGTGATCAGGTTTTTCTTTTAGATGAAAGAGGTAAAGAATACAGGTCTATGGAGTTCGCAGGGTTATTGCAACAACACATGAATTCGGGAATAAAGCATCTGGCGTTTGTTATCGGAGGCCCTTTTGGCTTCGCTGAAAGCGTCTATAAAAAAGCCACCGGTAAACTTTCGCTTTCCAGGATGACCTTTTCGCACCAAATGATCCGTCTTTTATTTGTCGAACAGTTGTACAGGGCTTTTACAATCTTAAAAAATGAGCCCTATCATAATGAATAATGCAGCTGTTATAAATACAAAAGGGAATACACTGTTTTTGTTAGCTTAGGGCACCTTCTAAACTCCACACACGGTTGATCCTTTGGACTTTATAATTTATCAAGCTACACTCCAAAACCGTTTTGAAATAAAAATAAGCAGTCACAAGGGGGCATCATTAAACGAAAAAGAGGCTGTCCGAACTCATAAGACAGCCTCCTTTTCGTTATGCAATTGAATTTTCAGAAATGGTCCGTACTAAAATTCATCTCTTTTGGATGAAGTGGCTTTTTTACTGCTAGTGGTATCAAACGATTTCATATAGGTATTCCAGTCAAAGCTTTCATCTGATTTGAACCACAGGTCAATGCTTTGACCAATGTTAAGATAGAGACCTGAAGAATAGGCCGGACTCTGTTTGTATACCCTGGCATTCACCGTATCCTTTTTATCCATGTAAATTTCAGCTCCCACATATAATGAATCGGCTGAAAGGAGTTTCAGTACGGCTGAACGGGTCATTCCAATCAGGAAGGGCACTTTAATACGGGTGCCACCCAGCCCTTGTCCCAAAACCAAGTCGATAACGGCTCCCTTTTCCATCATTGTACCGGGTTTAACCTCGTGACCCTGAAACATTTGTTTCAAAACTGCATTTGTCCCGATATCGGGAACAAGTTCTGTACGGCCAAGTTGAAGTCCATAAGTTTGTAATGTTGCAATTGCCTGCCGCAGCGTCAGATCCTTTAAATCAGGCATGCTGACTTTCTCGGGTACGCTGGCAATTACCGTCAAATAAATTTTACGATGTTGTTTTACCTTTGAATTTGGCAAGGGATCTTGTGTAACAATGGTTCCTTTTTCTTTATGCGGATCGTAAACCGAATCGACAACTACAAAATCAAAATCGGAATATGTTGCAGATGCTTTCAGTTCATTCAACGTTAGTCCCTCATAATCAGGAACCGTGACTTCACTTCCATGAAAAGTGTAGACAGCCAGTATCTGGAAAACAGCAAAGAGCAAAGCTATCGTTATGAGAACCGACACCAGGAGGTGCCTTAGAAAAATACGCGACTTTATAAATTCAATAAAACTCTTGCTCATGTTTTATAAACTATATCGTAATCAAGGATAATAAAAAGATTTAAGTTTACGGGCACCTGACTTTTAGTACACTGTGCAAATATAAGCATAATACACAAAGGGTAAGACCAACGTGTGATCCTTATTTTAGAAACCCGCTCCTGAATTCATTCATTTGAGGTACTTTTGTAAAAAATATTTCAAAAATGATACGATGAAATGGGCATGTTTAAAAACACAAACACCGATGAAAATATTGCATGCGAGTTCCATCTGACCGATTTAATACAAATTATTTACGTATGAAAAAGAAGATTGCGCTAGTAATGGGTGGAGACTCCGGTGAATACGAAGTCTCTATTCAGAGTGCCGAAACTATTCAGAAGAGCATTGATCAAAACTTATATGAAGTTTATCCGATATTGATCAGGGGAAAGAACTGGACACACTCCACCGACTCAGGACTTGTCTTCCATGTCAACAAGAATGATTTCAGCCTGCAGTTTCCCGAAAAGAAAATAGTCTTTGATGCTGTTTTTATTGCGATCCATGGCACCCCGGGTGAGGACGGAAAGCTTCAAGGCTACTTTGAAATGATGGGAATTCCATATACTTCCTGTAACCTGACGGTATCGGCGATCACCTTCAACAAATATTTCTGCAATGATCTGGCCTTACAATACGGCATGAACGTACCGGCAACAGTATTGTTACGAAAAGCAGATCCTGTAAATCCGGAGGCAATACTATCCGCGACAGGATTACCTTGCTTTGTAAAACCCAATAAAGCGGGATCTTCGTGCGGGGTTACAAAAGTAAAAGCAGCGGCCGATCTTGAACAGGCACTGGCTGTAGCCTTCAAAGAAGACGACGAAGTATTGGTTCAGCAATTTATCAAGGGACGGGAACTGGCTTGCGGTGTTTTCAGATATAAGGGCGAAATAATCGTACTCCCAGCCACAGAGATCATCAGCAAGAACGAATTTTTCGATTACGAGGCAAAATACAAAACCGGGATGGCCAGTGAAATCACCCCTGCACCTTTAACACCTGAACAGACCTCAGAATGTCAGAAACAAACCGCGTACCTCTACGATAAATTCAACTGCAAGGGAGTTGTCAGGTTTGATTACTTTTTGACAGGCGATAAATTCTGGTTCCTTGAAGTCAATACGGTCCCGGGATTGACAGCAAACAGCCTTGTCCCGAAACAGGCTGCAGCCAAAGGCATCGCCATCGACAAATTATTTAGCATGTTGCTCGAAGAAACACTGACTGCTTAACAAATTATCTAATTTTCAATCCTCATTAACGAATATATGGCCGAATATATTGAACGTGAAGAAATAGAAGATCCCGATCTCGAATCCGATGAAGCCGAAAACAACAATGAAGAAGTGGACGAGTTATACGAACATTTCCGGATTGTTGTTGATAAAGGACAAGGATTACTTCGTATCGACAAGTTCCTGATGGCTCGCATTGAAAATGCCTCGCGCAATAAGATTCAAAATGCAGCCAAGGCCGGCAATATCTTAGTTAATGATAAGCCTGCAAAATCCAATTACAGGATCAAGCCCCTCGATGTAATTTCAATCGTTATGCCTCATCCGCTGCGCGAGATTGAAATCATACCGCAGGATATCCCTCTTGATATTGTTTACGAAGATCATGACATCATCGTCATCAACAAGAAGGCGGGCATGGTCGTCCACCCGGGTTATGGAAATTACACCGGGACCCTGGTCAATGCTCTCGCGTGGCGCTTCAACGATAAACCTGAAGTTCAGCCCTATCTGGTTCACCGGATCGATAAAGACACTTCCGGCATCATCCTGGTCGCTAAAACAGAATTGGCTCAGACACGCCTCGCAAAGGAGTTCTTTGATCATACCATCGACCGGAAATACGTTGCCCTGGTTTGGGGGGATGTGGTAGAAGACCAGGGCACCATTACGGGACATATCGGCCGAAGTGCTAAAGACCGCCGGCAGATGACCGTTTATGTGGATGGCAGCATCGGGAAACATGCCGTCACTCATTACAAGGTTATACGCCGTTTCGGCTATATCACCATGATTGAATGTGTACTCGAGACGGGCAGGACGCATCAGATCCGGGCGCACATGCGTTTTCTGGGACATCCCTTGTTTAACGACGAGCGCTATGGTGGTGATCAGATCTTAAGAGGGACTACTTTTACCAAATACAAACAGTTTATTAAAAACTGCTTTGAAATCATGCCACGCCAGGCCCTGCACGCCAAGTCGCTTGGTTTCAAACACCCCATCACAAAAGAATATCTCTTTTTTGACTCCGAACTGGCACCGGATATGCAAATGGTTCTGGATAAATGGGAAAGGTATGTTGCTAACAGGGAAATAGATCCGGAAGGCTAAAACACAGATACGGGCAAATTAAAACGAACTACCCCGGATTTCTAATCGTAAAAGGCAATAAACAGTAAAAGGGGACTGCCCTGACTTTTGAGACAGTCCCCTTTTACTGTTTATATCTTCTTCCCAATATAGAACACATAACCGTAATACGCTTTATACTTGTAATACAATTGAGCTTCATGTCTTTGATTTTCCACCAGTTCTTCGGCCGTTTTATTTCCGGCATACTTTTTCAGAAAAATTTCCTGAACAGGTATTTGTAGTGCATAAAATTGGTCGGTCCAACAGTTTTCAGGCAAAACGAAAATGGCAACGGGGATATATCCTGCTTTCTGC
>JAUZOX010000120.1 GCA_030706265.1 Bacteroidota bacterium
CCTGTTTCGTTTCTTCGTATTCCCTGACATTCCTGACAAACTTATAGCCCACGCCTTTTAGGGTCAACAGGTTATGGATGCCTGTCCTTGCCCTGATCTTTCGGATATGCACATCGATGGTCCTGTCGCCGACCCAATGGTCGTTGGGCCAAAGCTGCAGGATGATCTCTTTCCGGGTGAAGACCTTCCCGGCCCTGGAAGCCAGCAAGTTCAGCAACTCAAATTCTTTTCTCGGCAGGGTAATGTTTTTCCCGTCTTTTACCACGCTGTATTGTTCCTTGTTGATCACCAGACCTTCATTTTCGAAGAAGCCCTCTCGGTCGAGGTGTTTTTGTTGCCGCTTTAGCAAAGATCTGATCTTGCTCTTCAGCAGGGAGGATTTGACGGGCTTGACGATAAAATCATCTGCGCCGGCTTCCAGTCCGATCACCTGCGTAAAATCGTCCCTTTGTGATGTCAGGAACACGATAAGGCTGTAGTCGATTAACGGAATCTTTTTAAGTTCCTTACAGGTATCAACACCGTTCATGTCGTCCAGCATCACCTCCAGCAGAATCAGATCGGGATTGCATTCCACGGCTCTGTCCAGACATTCTTCTCCACTCCGGGCCGTGACAACCTGGTATCCTTCACTCCGAAGCATCTCCCCCGTCTTTTGAAGGGTCTCTTCGTCGTTATCCGTCAACAATATCGTAAATTCCGTATTTTCCATTACCGAATCCAACAGGGGTATCATATCACGATGGAGCTATCATTGATGACTGACTTATACCGGATTTTGATCGTCTTTGCGAAGGCGGGCATGCTTGATGATCTCGGCATCCTTATAAAACACAAACTCCTCGGCAATATTCAGCAAGTGATCCCCTGCCCTTTCGAGCATCTTTAACGAGGTGATGGTCCGGAGCAAGTCCGCCATCTTCTCCGGATGGTTCATGCCATATTCCACGGTAGCATCATAGGCATCGGCATACAGCTTATCCAGCTTCGAATCCTTGTCGAACAGACTGAGCATTTCCGCCTTATCGTCGTTTTGAAAAGCATCCAGTCCTTCCTGCAGCATATCCTGAACATTTTCAAATATCTCAGCCACCTTCAGCTCTTTCAGGATGGTCGCGTCAAATTCCTCATCCTTTTTGTAAACCACCTTGGCAATCTTGTTGGCATAGTCGCCAATACGTTCCAGGTTATAGTTTATTTTCAACGTGGCCACAATGAACCGCAGGTCAATGGCCACCGGGTTTTGCAACAGGATCACGCTTTCACTGTCCCTGTCGAGTGTGAGTTCAAAGGCGTCGACCCTCTTTTCGTTTGACCTGACCTCGCTTGCGGCATTTTTGTCAAAATCAAGCAATGCCAGTTTTGCCTTTTCAATCTGGTTATTCACAAGGGTCCACATTTCGTTCAGCTCATCCTTGAGCATTTTCTTTTCCTTATCTATCTGAATCATGCTATACAATTTTTAAGGTTTAAGAATATCGTTATTCACATCAGCCGAATCTTCCGGTGATATAATTCTGGGTCCGCTCATGTTTGGGATTTTTAAACACTTCCACGGTCTCGTTCCACTCGATGAGTTCGCCCAGATAAAAGAAGGCGGTATAATCGCTGATCCGTCCGGCCTGCTGTATATTATGGGTAACGATGATGATGGTATAATTGTTTTTAAGATCCAGCAGCAGCTCCTCTATCTTTGAAGTCGAGATGGGATCGAGCGCCGAAGTGGGCTCATCGAGGAGCAGGATCTCGGGCTTCAGTGCAAGTGAACGGGCAATGCACAACCGCTGTTGTTGTCCGCCCGAAAGGAAAGTTCCTTTCTTGTGGAGGTTATCCTTTACCTCGTCCCATAAAGCGGCCTGCCTCAGGGAGAGTTCCACGATCTCATCCTTTTTCGATTTGGACAGATTGCTGCCATTCAGGGTATATCCCGCGATCACATTCTGGTAGATACTCATGGTATTGAAGGGGTTGGGTCTTTGAAACACCATCCCTATCCGCCTGCGCAGCATGGTGGGATTGATTTTGTTGATGTCTTCCCCGTCAAGGTAAATGGCACCCGAAGTAGTGGCATGGTCAACCAGTTCGTGCATCCGGTTGATACACCTTACAAAAGTCGATTTACCGCATCCGGAAGGCCCCATGATGGCCGTGATCTTCTTACTGGGCATCTCCACGTTGACATTGGTCAACACCCTGGCATCCCCAAAGAAAGCATTAAAAGACTCCGTTTTTAAAATTGTACTTTCCATTTCCTTTCAGCCAATTTTGTCAATATATTTAGAAATAATACTATAGCTACCAATATAAAGGAAGCGCCCCAGGCAAGCTTGTGCCAGTCGTCGTAAGGACTGATGGCATAGTTGAAGATGATGAGCGGAAGACTTGCCATGGGCTTGCCGATGTTAAAGTTCAGGAAAGGATTCCCAAAAGCCGTAAACAACAAGGGCGCCGTCTCACCGGCTACCCTGGCTATGCCCAGGATGATTCCGTTCAGGATACCGCTCATTCCCATCGGGACGATCACCCGCAACATCGTTTTATAATGGGGCACGCCCAGTGCAAGAGAGGCTTCCTTGATGCTCTCGGGCACCAGCTTGAGGGTCTCCTCCGTGGATTTGATGATGGAAGGGAGCATCATGAAGGCCAGAGTCACACTACCCGAGATAGAAGAGAACTGGCCGGTTGGTTTGACCAACCACAGATAGATGATGATGCCGATCACGATGGAAGGAATACCCTGCAGGATATCGACCGCTGAATGAGCGACCGCATAAACCTTCGTTTTGGAGTTATCCCTGAAATAGAGCCCGACGGCTACGCCAACCGGCACTGCGATCAGGGTGGCAAACAGGATGATCAGCAAACTGCCTGCGATCGCGTTTAAAACCCCGCCTCCCGTTTCGCCCACCGGTTTGGGCAAATGAGTGAAGAAACTCCAGTTGATAGCGGAAATTCCTTCTGTGAAAATATGATAAAGCACGGCTATCAAGGGGAAAAGTGTGACAAGGGTCAACAGGATGATGATTCCCTTGAAGACGGCATTGCGTGCTGTCCGATATGCAAAACTCGATCTCATTGTACCTGGTAACGTTTAATGATTTTAACCCCGATGACGTTGATGAGAGTGGTGACCAGAAACAGGAACAACCCGACCTCGATCAACGCCGAGAAATAGACTTTGCCGGTGGCTTCGGTAAACTCATTGGCAATGACGCTGGCCATGGTGTTACCGGTATCGAAAAGGCTTTTGGGGATGGCCACCGTGTTCCCGATCAGCATGGTGACGGCCATGGTCTCTCCCAAAGCCCTGCCCAGTGACAAAAGGATCCCAGCAGAAATGCCTGAACGGATATGGGGTATGATAATATAGCGAATGACTTCAAAACGTGTGGCTCCCAAGGAATAGGCCCCCTCTTTCAACGTTGAAGGCACCATGGAAACCACCAGCCGTATCAGGCTTGCAGAATAGGGGATGATCATGATGGCCAGCAAAATGGACGCCGATAGGATCCCAACGCCAATGGGCGGCGCGCCCAGTTTCATTTCCAGATCACGGACAAAGGGGACGATGGTGAACATGCCCCAGAAACCGAAGATTACGGAAGGGATGCCTGCAAGCAACTCGATCCCGTTTTTCAGGATATTGCTTATCCACCCATTGGGAAAATATTCACCCAGAAACAACCCTATGGAAAGGGAGAAAGGGATCGATATGATCAAGGCCAGTAACGAGGTCAGCAAAGTGCCCGCTAAAAATGGCAGGGCCCCATACTGATCGGACACGGGATCCCACGCACTGTTATAAAAGAACTTTATGCCTATCGCCCTGATAGAAGGAATAGATGAAATCAACAATGTCAAAAACATGCATCCGATCAACAGGATGATAAGCACCGCAGAAAATGAAAGTGTCTTCTGGTATAATCCTTCGCGAAAGTTAAGGTAACGGGTTGCTTTCTCTCTCTCTTGAATGTCAGTCATAATATACCATTCAATTCTTAATGTTTTACTTAAATTGTTTCCTCTTAATTTGAATCCTGTTCAGATCAACCACGTTTAGTTTTGGCGTTGTCGTACAGGAAATTATCAATTCGAGGTCTTTTTTTTCTGTTCCGGTTATTGCTCGTCCTCATATTGAAAAGCAGCATTCGTTTCTTACTTTTTGCAACAGCTTTTTCCTTTCAGGATGCCTTAAACCAAGCAACAGATCCATTCAGAAAACTAACCTGGCGTCCATATTCTATTGAACACCAGGTCTATGCCAAACTTACCCAAAGGGAATCTATAGGATTAGAGTAATTTCTTACCGCTGTATTTTACAAGGGCGAGACGCTTTTTAGCGGCATCTGCAGCAGCCTTTGGCAATGGTGCATAGATGAGCGGAGCTGCATATTGTTGTCCTTTTGTGATCATCCAGTTTACCAGACTAACGGTTCCTTTTGCATTGGCTTCAGGTCTGCCGCTGGCAGCCATGTTTTCATAGACCAGGATGTAGGTGAAGCTGGTGATGGGGTAGCCGTTTCTGGCAGGAGTATTGACCAGGGAGACTCTCAGGTCGCCAGGCAGTTTTACGGCAGCAGAAGCGCTGATTGAAGTCAAGTTAGCCTCAACAAATACACCCGATTTGTTTTTAACCAAAGCTGAAGGAATCTTGTTCTGGATGACATAAGCCAGTTCAACGTAACCGATGCTGCCGGGAGTTTGTTTTACCATACCGCCAACACCTTCGTTACCTTTGGCACCGATACCGGCAGGCCAGTCGAGGGCTTTGCCTTTGCCGGGTTTGGCATTCCATGCGGAACTTACCTGGCTAAGATAATCCGAGAACACGTATGTGGTACCACTACCATCTGAACGGTGAACCACGGTGATGGCCATGGCCGGTAGTTTAGCGGCCGGGTTCAGTGAAGTGAGTCTGCGGTCGTTCCATTTGGTGATTTTGCCAAGGAAGATATCGGCAATTACATCAGAAGTCAGTTTTAATTTCGGGTTACCCGGAAGGTTATAGGTCAGCATTACGGCTCCCAAACAGGTGGGGATGTGTACTACGGGCGCCGGCATGCCTTTCATTTCTTCATCACTCAGGGGAGCATCCGAAGCGCCGAAGTCAACGGTTTTGTTCTGCAGCTGCTTGATACCGCCACCCGATCCGATGGACTGGTAGTTAACCTGGACCCCGCTTTGTGAGTGGTATACATCAAACATTTTGGAGTACAAAGGATAAGGGAAGGTCGCACCTGCGCCGATCAGCTCTTTGGCTGTCTGGGCCTGGGTCTTCGTCTGAAAACCGGTCAGCGTGCATACGATCGTTGCAGCAACCGCCAATATTAAATTTCTTGTCTTCATTTTTCTTAACGTTTAAAATTGTAATAAAATCCGGAATTATTTGAAGATGTAATTAACGGTAACACGGGCAACGAGGTCATAGTCGCTTTTGGCTCTGCCTGATACGTTGTTAAGCTTGCTGTTGCTCTGATCATACCAGATATTGGGGATGATATGAACATTTTTGTGAGGAGTGAAATCAATGCCACCTGTGAAAAAGTTCTCTTTGTAATTGGTCATTCCCGTTGTTTTGTAGGTGACATTGGCATTAAAGTTACTATTGGGATCATAGCTGTCGTAACGGGCAAAGTAGTTGACTTTGTTTGCAACCAGAACTCCTCTGGCGAATACCGATACGCCAAACGGGGTCACATTGACAAGACTTGCATCGGCAACCTGATCTGCATTCTTTGATAACTGAGCTGCACTGACCTGGTTTTGTGATACGATTTCAACGCCAACGGTAAAGGGCTTGGTCTGGTAAGCTACAAAGCCTTTGATGGTGTTGTAGGCCGTGGTTTTATTTTGGGCTTCGGTGGTCCCGGCAAGGTCTATGGTGAGTTTCTGATCCATGAACTTTGCCCATACTTCCCCGTAAAGTTTCTTGAACATATTGTTTTCGGGCTTCTGGCTGGTTCCATTGGCAATCATGATGTGGTATCCATAATCCCCCTTGTCGTTGAATTTACCTTGTAAGGCAATCCCAAAGTCGTTGGAGGAAGCAATGCCGCGCTGATCGGCTATCGTCTTCTCAACATTACGGTAACTCCAAACCACTTCCGATGTCTGTGAGAAGAACGGGGTGGCCGATTGTCCGAGGATAAGGTCACTATTCCTGAAAATGTTCTTCCACCTCAGGTTGGCATACTTGATGTAAAGCGTGCGCTGACCGCTTGCATCGAGATTGTCGTTTTCGTTGGCCAGTGTCAGCTGGGTTGAGAACTTGGGACTGATCTGGTAGTCATAACCCAGATAAATCCGGCGAAATGCAAAGGCATTGTAGTTTTGTGCCAGACCAGCGTACTGGGTCTTGATCCCCCTGTTTAATGAGTCGGCATGAAGTTTGGTAAAATAGTCGGCATAAACATAACCGTATACGACTCCCGAGGGTTTGAAGTCATCAGTCTTGCTGTCTGTCGATTGTGCATTCTGCCCTTTGGCATTCATTACCATGATTAATAATCCGGCTAAAAGGTAAAAAAGTGGGTTTTTCAATTTCATTTTCTTTTGTTTTAAGATTTCGAAACAAAAGTATTGGCGCTATATTAAGTGAATATTAAGCAATGGTTACTAAAACATCAAAGTCTATTGCGGGAAATATTTTATTAATCAACTGAATATCTGATAGTTTTACTTTAAAGAATGATTACAGGTAAACGATGAAACGAAATATTATTATATAGTAAATTAATAATCAATCACATGCATTAAACCTCAGCAAATATTAATTATTTGTAAACACTGCAGTGCATGATGTTGAAGCCTAAAATAATTTGAACAGAATGAAGTGGGCAGAGACCTTTCCGGTAAACCTTAAAAAGCAGAGGCAGCTCTTGTTGAACGCCCGTATAATGCTTACATAATCAACATTTAAGAAAAACCAGTCAACGTTACCACCGGTAAGTCATCATCGCATGATCGGGATATGTTTCGCTTCGATTATCTCCCGGTTAACCATTCTCCCCTGCCGAATCCCGTTTACCCTGGTTTATTTTCCTTATTCCGGCTTTATGGCTGTTTTCCGCTCCTCTCCACCTGTTAAAACTCAAGCCGTTCATGAAATTAATTCCGGGGTTAAAAAAGAAAATGTACCGCATACCACCCCAGGCTATTTACCGCTTGCCGGTAAAGCCCAAATCATCGGATAAATAACACGATGTCAAAGAACGAAAAACAGGTTGGGCATGGATTTGATTTAAATGAGTGAATATGAATAAAGAAGGACCTGTTTAAGGCACACAACCCGGAGATAAATATTCCGGCGGGTAAAATGGGTCCGGTTTAACACCTGTGATTTTTTTGTAACAAATGAAAACCGCTGGCAACCCTCACTGAAGAAAGAGGGGCCCTCCTCTGATCCTCCGCCTTTTCCGGGCCCAATCCATGCCCTACCTTTGCCTTCAACCCGGAGCATATCCGGTACATATCCGGTACATATCCGGTGTTAACCGTATAGCTGTATTCGGATATGCTCCGGATATGTATCGGATATGCCCCTGA
>JAUZOX010000121.1 GCA_030706265.1 Bacteroidota bacterium
CGTTCTGTGGATATACTTTGTGTTTATATTCAACATGTTCTCAGTGCCGTGATGTTGTGCAACCAGCACTTTATTATCGGCCTGCAGAATATCGGCAATGTTTTCCGACAATTTGTCCAACCGGGTAATGTTCCCATTGGGACTAATTTTAATTATTCCTAAATATCTTAATGAAAGGTAAACATTGTTTTGACGATCAATATAAAAGGACGATTTGACGCTTAATACCAGGGACGGGGTTAGCTTTTCAATTGCATGGTTGAATTGATATGGTTTTATCTTGCCATTTTCATAATAAGAGAGTTTACAATTGTATCCAACAAACCATATTCGTCCCTTATAGTCTTCAACTGCCTCAAAAATGATGTTATCAGATAATCCATCCTGTTCATCGAAATTTTGAAATGTATAGCCATCAAATCTGGTTACGCCATTTGAAGTTGAAATCCAAAGATATCCTTTTGAATCTTGAAATACATGGTAGGTTTCGAGTGACGAGAGTCCCTGATCCGTCGAGAAATGATGAAAAAGAGGCTCCTGAGACTTTACATAGTTCGGCGCTGCAACAAGAATTAATAAGAAGAATAGAACTTTTGCGTGGTTCATATTTTTAACTATCATTACGAATATTGATACTTATATATATTGTGCAATATGCAGCTAAGCAAATGTAAATAATAAATGATTATTTAGTACCTTAAGACCATAAGGAAGTCATATATTTGAAACAAATTCTTATTCTTTAAGCCTTCACTACAATAAAAACTTATTTGAATGTTATCTAATAAATTGTTAACCGTTTCGTTAGCCTGTATTTTTTTGTGGCTAACTTCTTTTGGACAAATTTCGAATCTTACGCCTTATGAGAAGTCGGGTTGCAAAGAAACACCCCGTTACGATCAAACCATGGCTTTTTGTCGTCAATTAAAGGCTGCTTCTCCTTTGCTGAAGATGGAAAGCATTGGCAAAAGTCCGCAGGGACGCGACATTCCATTGCTTATTGTTGACCGTAACCGCAACTTTACCCCTGCTGCGGTTCGTAAATCAGGGAATATCGTATTATTGATTCAGGCGTGTATTCATGCAGGAGAACCTGATGGTAAAGATGCCGGATTGATGCTGCTTCGTGATATGTTGATCAATGGGCAACACAAGGAATTGCTCGATCATGTCACTTTATTATTCATTCCGATATTTAATGTCGATGGGCACGAGCGGTTTGGTCCTTATAACCGGATTAATCAAAATGGACCTAATGAGATGGGCTGGAGGACCACAGCTCAAAACCTGAACCTCAACAGAGACTATTTAAAAGCCGATGCCCCTGAAATGCAAAGTTGGTTAAAGAATACCAGTCAATGGAATCCTGATTTCTTTATAGATTGCCATGTGACAGATGGAGCCGATTATCAGTACAAACTCACCTATTCTCTGGAACTGGCAGGAAATATAGAAGCTGGCCTGACTAACTGGACTCGCGATTATTACGAAAAGAACCTGTTATCCTTGTTAGATGCCGATAATACGCCGGCCTTTTCATATGTTGAATTCCGTAACTGGCATGATCCACGCAGTGGCCTTTTTGTGAGTCCTGCACCTCCCATGATATCACAGGGATACTTTGCTGTCCGAAATCGTCCGGGGCTCTTGATCGAGACCCACATGCTAAAAGACTATAAAACAAGAGTTGAGGCTACTTACAAAACAGTTTTACATACAATGGAATTGCTCAACCGTGATCATCCTAACTTTTTACAGTTGTGCAAAAATGCAGATCTATATACGTCGAGTGCCGAATTTCGCAGTAAAGCGTTTCCAATTAAATTCCGGACTTCAAGTAAAGACAGTGTGTTTGTCAATTTTAAAGGCGTGGAATATGAAAGTACAAAGAGCGATATAACCGGCGGGAATTGGTTTATTTACCATCCTGACAAACCGGTGACGATGAAGATCCCTCTCTTTTCAAAGGCAATTCCAGATATAACGGTTAAGCTTCCAGAAGCCTATGTTATTCCGGTTGAATGGACCGAAGTGATAAAACGCATCCACCTGCACGGGATAAAGAGCTATGCTATCACTAAGCCGACCGCTTTTACAATCCAATGCTATCGCTTCAAAAATGTAAGCCACCAGAATATTAGTTTTGAAGGTCATGTTTCGACCAGCTTTAATCTCGATACTGTTACAATGAAACGGGAATATCCTGTCGGAACGGTAATCGTGCCCATGAACCAGCCATTGGCAAGAGTAGCTGCTTACCTTTTGGAACCATTGGCAGATGGTTCTCTTGCCTCCTGGGGATTTTTTGATGCTGTGATGGAGCAAAAGGAATACACGGAAAGTTATGTGATGGAAAGGATCGCCCGAGAGATGCTTTCAAAAGATCCGAACTTGCAAAATGAGTTTGAGCAGAAAAAAAATACCGATCCCATCTTTGCAAAAAATCCACAGGCAATTATCAACTGGTTTTACAGCAAGTCACCATGGTGGGATTCGCAACTAAATCTGTATCCTGTCGGAAGAATATTAAAATAACGCATGTTGTAAAACGGGAAGTTTTCTGAAAACAATAACTGAGTGGATGTGTCTTTTAAATCGTTGGGTATTTCGCATGGACATAATATGTGGTGTCCATGCGGGATACTCCATTATCAACATTGGTTGTGTATGCCTGTTCGCTTAAAAGAAATGCAAGGCTTATGAATTCTATAATTTACTGAATATAAGTCAAGAAAAACTGTTTATTGCAAAAAATTATATTCCAATAGAATCTTGAAATATTAATTTTTAGATATAAAAAATAGTGTAAACTATATTTAACATTTTTTATAAAACAGGGCTGGAGCAAAGGTATTTTTGACTAAGTTTGAGGCTAAAGCATTTACATGCAAATAAACTAAATTTACAAACTAATTGACTGATTATGAAAGGTTCTATTGTTATCCTCTGCGGGGGTGGACCTGCTCCCGGCATCAATTCGGTGATTTCTTCATTGTCAAAGGTCTTTATAGAAGATAATTATCGTGTAATAGGTTTACATGGCGGATATCGAAATTTATTTTCCGGTGAAGCGCAAACAGTTGATTTTACTTTCGACATGGCAGATCGGATTCACAATCAAGGTGGTTCTGTATTAACCATGAGTCGTTACAAACCTAAAGACACCGAATTTAATTCCGATTTTTTCACTAAAAACGATGTTAAATTATTGATCACGATTGGTGGCGATGATACTGCATCAACGGCCAATCGGATTGCAAAATATCTTAATGAAAAAGACGTTAAAATCAAGAATATTCACGTACCTAAAACAATTGATAACGATTTGCCATTGCCCGAAGGTATTGTGACTTTTGGTTATGAGAGTGCCAAACAGGAAGGGGTAAAGCTGGCTACCACGGTTTATGAGGATGCCCGTACTTCCGGAAACTGGTTTGTCGTATCAACTATGGGTCGCGAAGCTGGTCATCTTGCATTTGGCATCGGTGCATCCTGTCATTATCCGATGATCATTATTCCGGAGATGTTTAACAAGGTCAATCCAACCTTCGACCGTATTATCCGGCTTGTTATCTCATCCATGGTTAAACGTAAAATACTGGGCATTAAATATGGGGCAGCGATTGTTTCGGAAGGTGTTTTTCATTTCATGAACGATGCCGAGATCCTCTCCAGTAATATTCATTTCACTTTTGACGAGCACGGGCATCCCGAGCTTGGCAATGTGAGCAAGGCTTATATCTTTAATATTTTATTGCAGGAAAGGCTCAAAGCGCTAAATTTGAAAATCAAGAGCCGTCCTGTTGAACTGGGATATGAAATGCGGTGCTGTAGCCCTATCGCCTTCGACATGATGTATTGCTCATTATTGGGTTTTGGCGTTAAACGACTCTTCGATCAGGGTTACACCGGTTGTATGGTAATGGCGGAACCTCATGGTGAAATTAAGCCATTGTTCCTGAAGGATGTTGAAGATGAAAACGGAAAGATCAGGCCACGTATGGTAAATATGGAAACCCAAAAGACCCGTATTTTCTTCGAGGACAGCCTTCATTTCCTTACCCCCGATGATTATGCCGCAGCCAAGGCATTTGTTCCCAATCCAGAGCTCTTTGACTTTTTCAAAATTTTGGAATGGTAATAACAGTTTTTTACGTGCCATCTTTGGACGTTTAGAATGTATATTATTAAAGAGGCTGCCTTTTTTAGACAGCCTCTTTTACTGACATCGGATCATCATCAAAGTTTCACGAATAAATTCATAAAAAATATTTCAAGATGTCACTTATTGGAACTTGTGTTTTTTTACAATAAGGAAATGTTTTTATTTTCACAGTGAAAAATCGTACTTTAGCCGCCGAAATAATTTAACATTCTCCGACTACAACACCTTGTTATATAAATAAATCTGGTGACTTGTCTTTGCATGATATCGTTCAAATATGTCTGCCGGAGGAGTAATTTTTTAAGAAAGCTAAGATCAACTGAGAATGTGGACTAAGATAGTGCGATTTATATTGCGTAACAGACCGGCTATTCTGACCGTAATTGGGATAATTACTGTTTTTATGGGCTATAAGGCCTCGAAGGTGCAGCTTTCCTATGAAATGATGCGGATGCTTCCTGAAAAAGATACCACTTATCAAAGCTATGTGCATTTTAAACAACGGTTTGGGGAAGACGGAAATGTGATGGTCGTTGGGGTTACCAATCCATCGATCTTTAAACTCGATGAATTCAATGCATGGTATGACCTGAGCAACAATATCAGAAAGCTCGATGGGATTAAGGAGGTAGTCAGCCTGACACGAGCACTCGATTTTGGGAAGGATACGGTAAAACATCAGTTTACATTTGGCCCTTTGGTTAAAAAAAGACCTTCATCTCAGATCGAAGTCGACAGCATCAGAAATCGGTTTTTAAGAATGCCTTTTTACCAGGGATTATTGTACAACAGCAAGACCAATGCTTGTTTGATGACTATCACCCTGGATCGTAAGAAGTTGAATGATAAAAGCCGGATAACTTTAGTAAGTGAAGTCAAGAACCTGGTTGAACAATACAAGCAAAATAGAAAAATAACCGTTCATTATTCAGGCCTTCCGTATATCAGAACCGTCACGACGAAAATGGTGAAAGACGAGTTGATGCTCTTCATCATGCTTTCAATGATAGTGGCGGCTCTTATCATGTTTATTTTCTTCAGGTCGATTAAAGTTGTGTTGACTTCACTGCTTGTTGTTGGAATAAGCATAACCTGGGTGTTGGGAATTACATCCATGTTCGGATATAAAATTACAATTTTGACGGGAGTCATTCCATCTCTCATCGTTATTATCGCCATAGAAAATTGCATTTACATTTTGAACAAGTATCATTGGGAATATGTAAGTCATGGCAATAAAATACTTGCACTCTCACGTACCATCGAGCGGATCGGTTTTGCATCGCTGATGACGAATACTGCAACCGCAATGGGATTTGCTGCATTTATTCTTGTTCAGAACAAGATGCTGAGCGAATTTGGTGTTGTGACCTCTGTCAGCATTATCCTCGAGTATTTACTCACGATCACGTTGTTTCCGATCTTTTTCAGTTTCATGAAACCTCCCTCTGAAAGGCATACCAAGCATTTGGATAGTAAGCTTTTTGGCGGGATCACCAATAAGCTGGTCGTAATTATTACCCATCACAGGCCTAAAGTGTACATTGCATCCGGTGTTATCATTCTGATAAGCATACTGGGACTTTTAATGATGAAGACTTCAGGCAAGGTTGTGGATGACCTTTCGAAAAAAGATCCCATCTATTTGGATTTGCGCTATTTTGAGACAAATTTCGGAGGTGTGATGCCCTTTGAGATTAGCATTGATACCCACAAGAAGAATGGAGTATTGAAGATGTCGACCATCGAACGCATTGACGAGTTGCAACAATACATCAGGAAGTTTCCGGAATTTACAAAGCCTCTCTCATTAGCAGAAGGCATTAAATTCGCTCGTCAGACCTTCTATTCGGGTGATTCTTCTCAATATGCAATCCCCGGTAGCCAGGAAATGGCGTTTATTTTTTCATACCTCCCAAAAACAAAGGGAAAAGGTGGCGATTTACTCAAATCGTTTATCGACAGCACAAAAAGATATACTCGCGTCAGTTTCCAGATGAAAGATATGGGGACTAAAGAGATGGAAGCCTTGTTGAATAAAGTGAAGCCGGGTGTTGATTCTATTTTCGAGCCTGACAGATATACGGTGAACATTACCGGAAACAGTGTGGTATATGCTGAGGGGACTAATTTTTTGATTCATAATCTATTTGAGAGTGTCGGTTATGCTGTTATTCTCATTTCTTTGCTCATGTCGCTTATGTTCCGTTCGGTGAGGATGATCATGATTTCAATGGTGCCCAACCTTATCCCTTTGCTTGTCACCGCAGCTATTATGGGCTTTAGCGGCATTCCGTTGAAACCATCCACTTTGATTGTGTTCAGTATAGCACTGGGAATATCGGTCGACAATGCCATACAATACCTGGCAAGGTATAGGCATGGGCTTAAAATATCGAATCATGATATTGGTAAATCTGCCGTCGGGGCCCTTCGTGAGGCTTCGTTCAGCATGATCTATACATCGATTGTGCTGGTGCTCGGCTTTAGCGTGTTTACGATTTCCAATTTTGGGGGAACACAGGCACTGGGATTTTTGATTTCTACCACCCTTTTTGTTGCCATGTTTTTTAATCTGGTAGTTCTTCCTTCGTTATTAATGACGCTTGATAAGTATGCGGTCACAAAAGCATTTATTGAAGAGCCGGTTGTCGAAATGTATGTGAATAATGATAATCATATTGATTCGGATGAAACGAGCATGATCGAAAATCACAAACAAGAATGAAAATATGGCATGCGAGTTCCATACGACCTATTTAATACAAATTATTTACGGATGAAAGGCTATAATCAACTATTTAAATCAGGAAAACAATGAAAGGTATTATTTTGGCAGGGGGATCCGGAACACGTCTTCACCCTTTGACACTTGCGATCAGCAAACAGTTGATGCCCATTTATGATAAACCAATGATTTATTATCCGTTGAGCGTTTTAATGATGGCAGGCATTAATGAAGTTCTGATTATTTCAACACCTCATGATCTGCCTATCTTTGAAAAATTGTTGGGCGATGGCAGTAAATTGGGATGCACTTTCAAATATGCCGTTCAGGAGGTTCCCAACGGACTTGCCCAGGCATTCGTGATTGGTGAGGAGTTTATTGGGAAAGATAAGGTTGCGCTGATATTGGGTGATAATATCTTTTATGGCAGTGGATTTCAAAAAGTTGTAAACGAATGCAAGGATCCGGAAGGGGGTGTCGTATTTGCATATCACGTTAAGGATCCCGAACGTTATGGTGTCGTTGAATTTGACAATGAAAATAATGCCATTTCCATTGAGGAAAAGCCTTTACGACCCAAATCCAATTATGCCGTTCCCGGACTTTATTTTTATTCCAATGAAGTTGTAGAAATAGC
>JAUZOX010000122.1 GCA_030706265.1 Bacteroidota bacterium
AACCCAGTTTTCGGAGGCCAAGGCACCGGCCGGGTTTAAAATCACACGCGCCTTCAGCTCTGTGAATCCTTTGTCATGGATCCGCCTTGGACTGAAGATCAGGAGAATGCGTCCGGAGATACTGATTGTGAAGTTCTGGTTGCCTTTTATGGCTCCCAGCATCGGTACGATAGCCCGAATCGTGAGGGGAAACAGGTACACGAAGGTGGTCGCCAATATTGACAACATCATTCCACATGAGCATAAAACCGGTGACCGCCCGTTGGCACAGTATATGGTAAATTCGGTACAGGGCTTTATCGTCATGTCGCACAGTGTCATGGAAGAGCTGGTGACTTTCAATGTTTACAAGCCTCACCGTTTTACGCCTCATCCCATCTATGACCATTACGGAGAGGCCATTCCCAAGATCGAAGCTTTAAGGATGCTGGGTCTGGACGAGATGACCTCCTATATGATGTTCTTTGGATTCATTCGTGACTACAAAGGGCTTGACCTGCTGATCCAGGCAGCGGCGGATCCCAGGATCCGAAACCTGAACCTGAAATTTATCGTGGCAGGGGAGTTCTATTCCGATCCGAAATCCATCCTGCAACTGGTTCATGAACTGAAGGTGGAGGATAATTTTATTTTTATCAATGAATTTATACCCGATGATGCGGTATATAAATATTTCAGCGCTGTCGATGCCGTGGTTCAACCCTATAAGAGCGCTACCCAAAGCGGGGTGACACAAATAGCGTATCATTTTAATAAACCGATGATTATTACACGGGTTGGGGGATTACAGGAGTTCGTTCCCGACGGAAGGGTTGGATATGTGGTTGAACCCAACGGTATGGCTATTGCAGATGCCATCTTCAAGTTCTATTCAGAGAACAAGGAAGAAGAGTTCACGGCACACACCGCGATTGAGAAAAAGCGGTATTCGTGGGAGGTCTTTGTTCATGAACTTGAGGCATTGGTAAAAGACTGTAAATAGCGCTTTTCTTAATTATTTTTAATGGAATTAACATGATTGACAGGATAAAAGAAGCAATCAACCAGTCTGTTGATGTTAAAAAAGCTATTCTGAACGACGAGGAACTTCTAAAGACGATTCAGACGGTAGCGGATGAGATGACCCGTTGCTTTAATCAAAAGGGTAAGATATTGTTTTGCGGTAACGGGGGGTCTGCAGCAGATGCGCAGCACCTGGCTGCAGAGTTTTCAGGCCGTTTTTATTATGACCGTCCGCCCCTGTATTCAGAGGCATTGCATGTTAACTCTTCTTTTGTGACGGCTGTTGCCAACGACTATAGCTATGATGAAGTCTATGCCCGCATGATCAGGGCGATGGGCCGTGAAGGGGATATCCTGGTCGCCATATCGACTTCGGGAAATTCGGGGAATATCCTGAAGGCCATCGATGCAGCCCTTGAATTGAAAATGACGGTGGTGGGGATGACCGGGATGACCGGTGGCAGGATGAAGGAGAAATGTTGCTACCTGCTTAACCCGCCATCAAAAGATACGCCCCGTGTTCAGGAAGCGCATATACTGATAGGCCATATCCTGTGCGAACTGGTCGAGGCCGCCGTATTTCCAAAATAATCATACTTATTCATTTTCCTGTAATTTTGGTATGGCAGAAATCGATCTGAAACTAATCGACAATACCTGGACCCTTTTTATCGACAGGGATGGTGTCATCAACCGTCGTATCCCCAACGATTATGTCGTGGTATGGGAACAATTTGAGTTTCTGGATGGGGTGCTGGATGCATTGGCCTACTTTGCCACCCGGTTCAACCACATCTTTATTGTCACAAACCAGCAGGGGATCGGTAAGGGGCTGATGTCGGAGATAGAACTCGCCATTCTGCATCACAAGATGCTGACGGCGATAGAAGAAGCGGGAGGACGCATAGACCGGATTTATTACTGTCCTTCTATGCGTACGGATAACGACCCAATGCGAAAGCCGGCTCCGGGTATGGGATTGTTGGCCCGGGTCGACTATCCGGATGTCGATTTCTCGAAGGCAATCATGGCGGGAGATACCAGGCCGGATATGGAGTTTGGAAGAAACCTCAACATAACTACCGCCCTGATAGCCGAAAACGGAACCTTTGAAGATGTGGAAGAAGGTTTTGTCGACTTGCGTTTTCAGGGACTCAAAGAATTTGCTGCGGAGTTGAAGAAATATGCCTCTTTATAATAGCCTTTGCGGATGTCTCCTCTTTTGATCTTTTTAAGCTTTCTGGCTTATACCATCCTTGTCTTTCTGATCACCTGGGTTACGGCCCGTAAGGCAGACAACGATTCATTCTTTATCGGTAACAAACATTCGCCATGGCCCGTTGTGGCTTACGGGATGATCGGTGCTTCCCTGTCGGGGGTGACGTTTATGTCGGTACCGGGTGTTGTGGAAGCTACCGGGTTTAAGTATTTCGGACTTGTCATTGGTTTCGTTTTGGGGTATGTCGTCATTGCCACTGTCTTGCTTCCTTTGTATTACCGGCTCAATTTAACCTCGATCTATACTTATCTGGAAAAGCGTTTCGGTTTCTGGTCATATAAAACGGGCGCTTTTTTCTTCCTGCTCTCACGTACGGTCATTGCTTCGTTCAGAATGTTTCTGGTGGTCAACGTACTGCAGTTTTTTGTGTTTAATGCATGGGGAGTTCCTTTTATCGTTACGGTTTCAATCTTTATACTGCTCATCTTGCTTTACACTTTTAAAGGGGGAATCAAGACGATCATCTGGACCGATGCGTTGCAGACTACTTTTATGCTTGCAGCCGTTGTCGTCGCACTTCATCTGATCTGTAAAGAGATGGGCTTGTCTTTCGGGGGACTGGTGCAGCAGGTCTCCCATAGTAAATATTCGACGTTGCTTGAAGTGGATTGGCATGCCAGGGATTTCTTTCTCAAGCAGCTGCTCAGCGGTGCCTTTATTGCCATCGCCATGACCGGACTTGACCAGGAGATGATGCAAAAGAACCTGAGTTGCCGCAATCTTCGCGATGCGCAAAAGAATATGTTTTCGTTCAGCATCATCCTGGTATTTGTAAACCTGCTTTTCCTGTTTCTGGGTGGAGCCTTGTTCCTGTTTGCAACGCAAAAGGGAATTACATTGCCGGCCAATACGGATGATGTCTTTCCGGTGATTTCAATCAATCACCTGGGTCCGCTTGCGGGACTGGTGTTTGTGATAGGGTTGATTTCTGCTGCATATCCCAGCGCAGATGGAGCCCTGACTTCATTGACTACTACCGTGTCCATTGATTTTATAGGGTTGGATAAAAAAGAAAACCTGACCGAATTGCAGAAACGGAGGTACCGCTACCTGATTCATGTTTCGTTTGCCTTGTTGTTGTTGGGAATGATTGTCGTCTTCAATGCCATCAACGACAGGGCCGTGATCGATAAACTTTACACCGTGGTGGGTTACACCTACGGACCGCTATTGGGGCTCTTCTCGTTTGGCTTGTTTACTAAAAGGAGGGTCAGGGATAAATGGGTGCCCTGGGTTGCCCTGATATCACCGTTGATGTGTTATTTCCTGAGTGAATATTCGAGGCAGCTGTTTTCAGGATATACCTTTGGTTTTGAGCTGCTGATCGTCAACGGGGCTATTTCTTTTCTCGGGATGTGGCTGTTGAGCTACCCGGCTAAAGAGAAAATGTTACCTTTTTAAAACACCGGGTCATCTGAAAATAATTTGATTCAATAGCTTAAGTTGCATACAGCGAACGACATTCTGTAAGGACTTGTGGGCACCCGCCTGTAAAAGCGCAGAGAATTGTCTATTTAGGATCAATGTTTAGTTACCCCAGCCCCAAACTGTAGAAGCTTTTCTTCATAAAGTTCGGGGATGGTTGCTTAATAGCGTAAAACCAACAGCCAACAGCTAATAGCCATTCCTGGTGTGGACCCTGTAATTATTTCCGTATTGGGTGATAACATACGCATTTATAGGCGGATGGCCACAAGGACCCTCCCTACAGGACTTCGTTCAACTCCTGCAAACAAGTACGTTGGCTTCAGGTTCAAAAATAAACCTTTTCATTCGTAAATAATTTGTATTAACCATGTCGTATTGAATGCAGCGAACGACATCCTGTAGGGGTGGCCTTCATGGGCACCCGCGTGTAAATCGCATAGAATCACCTGTTAAGGATCAATGTTTAGTTACCCCACCACTAAACTATAAAAGCGTTTCATGTAAGAGTTTGGGGATGGATGCATAATAGCGTAAAACCAATAGCCAACAGCCAATAGCCATTCTTGGTGTGGACCATGCAATTATTTCCGTATTGGGTGATAACATACGCTTTTATAGGCGGATGGCCACAAGGACCATCCCTACAGGACTTCGTTCAACTCCTGTAAACAAGTATGTTGCCTTCTAATTCATAAAAAGACAGGTCATCCGAAAATAAATTAAAGGTCGTTTATTTGACGGTATAGCGGATGCCGGTGCGAAGATTAAATAACAGGGGATGGGTGGTGTACAGTGTTGTATTAGCTGGTTGAGAATTGAAATAGTAACATAATGAAGGCTGACAGAACAGTTCGAAATGCCGGATGAAGGTATAACCGACCCCCAGGCCGGTATTCATTGAATACTGCAACCCCCTGATGGCATTGTGGCTGTAAATGGATTGCATTCCCGGAAGATTGTCTTCAGGATTTGCAATATATTTGGCAACCAGTCCCTTGTCGACAGATATTCCTGCACTGGCGTAAATGGTGGTCTTTCTTTTTTGAGAAAAGGAACAGTTTACAACAACAGGGATGCCGAGATAATGCATAGTCTCATCTACTTTGTAGCCATAGCTGTTGGAAAACTGCACGGCTTTGGAGGAACTGACAGAGATGTTTCCGTCAGACTGTAAACGGGTGTATTGGATGCCGGTTTCGATGCTCCAGTTATCACTCAGGGCCAGATTTACATTGAGGCCGACAGTCACGGGGGGAAGGAAATTCCGGCGCTTGTCGCGGAAAAGATTTCCGATGTTTAAGGATGACAGGTATGTGTTATCGACCACCTTGACTGAATTGAGATACATGTTGGATGCCAATACGGAGGCAAAAGTTCCATTGTAAGTCAGCATTTCCCCTGTTGATTTTTGACTGATCAAGCCGCTGCCGGTGCTTAAAGACAAGCCTTTAAACCTGACAGCGGCAAGAAGTTCTTTTTTATAGGTGTTGGTGGTACCGGATGCGATATAGAATTCTTTTGACAGGTCCCTGGTGGCGGACGAGATGGTCAACAGTCCGGCAGGTCTGGATGTGATGGCAAGGATCGGGGTATGATCTTGAAGAAGGTTACCTGCGGAATCGGCATACCGCTTATGTTGTAAGGCGAAGGAGCTGACGGTTCTTTTTAAGGGCGAAGTCGGGTTGGGACGGTTAACGGCCAGCAGGTGTTGAGAGCGTACAGGGGTGCTGACTTTGTCTGGAACGGTTTTAGAAACCGGAGTGGCCATTTGTCTTGCCCGGGAGAAGGCCTCTGCAGTTGCTTTTACGGTTATCCGGTTTGCTAAGGTGCCTGTAGAAGAAGTTTGGGTTAAGGGCTGCATATTTGTTGCCGTACGGGCATTGGAGCGGTCAGAGAAGCTCAGAATGCCGCCGTAATAGAGGCCCAGCAGCAGGAGCAGGCAGGCGGCAGATGCCGCGATCGTCCAAAGCAAAACCCTTTTGAGTCTCTTTTTAGACAACGACTTTTCAATCCGGATCCAGTCTTCGAAGCAAGGTTGAACTTCATAGTCCCGGAAGGCTTCCTGCATGAAGTTTCGAAGTTTATCTTTTTCCACTGTCATACGAAAATAATTTGATTAAATAGGTCGTATGGAACTCGCACATTAGAATTTGTTTTGTGTTTGTGATCTTCGATCATGCTCGTTTCACGGTACCGAATATTTTGAGGTTATTTTTGTTTGAAGCCAACTCTTTGCCCTGGCGTACTGCGATTTGGAAGTGCCTTCGCTGATACGGAGCAAAGAAGCAATTTCCTGATGGGAATAACCTTCGATTGCAAAGAGGTTGAAGACGGTTCGATATCCCGGGGGCATGCTGGTTATGATCTGCATCAGCTCGTTACAGTTGATATCGCTTTCGATATCCACATTCGCATCGAGGTCTTCGGCAATGCCTTCATAGTCTATCGTATCCCTCAGCACATCATTTTTGCGGAGATGCTCCAGCGCCGTATTCACAAAGACCTTTCGCATCCACGCTTCCAACGGGCCGCTGCCAGTATAGGTGTTTAACTTTGTAAAGACTTTGATAAACCCATCGTGCAGCATATCCCTGGCTTCTTCCCGGTTTGCAGAATAACGCAGGCATACACCCAGCATCTTACCTGCAAAGCATTCATAAAGCTTATGCTGTGCCTTCAAATTTCCTTTGAGGCAACCTTCAAGGATTTTATGATAATCCATTGCTTTCTGAATGCTTTAATTTTACGGTTCAGATAAAATGATGCAGGTTCATATCTGAAGGTTGCATCCGGGGACTGAAAAAAAGGAATTAGTTGAAAGTTCCTTTCAGATATTGCTTGGTACGTTCTTCTTTCGGGTTGTTGAAAATATCATCCGCCGTACCTTGTTCGATGACTTCTCCCATGTACATGAAGATCACGTTATCGGCAATCCTGCGAGCCTGTCTCAGTATATGGGTGACTACCACGACGGTGTAGTTCTCTTTCAGATCCACAAATTTCTTTTCAATCACGTCACTCGAAATCGGATCCAAAGCCGATGTGGGTTCGTCGGCAAGGATGATTTCAGGATCGACGGACAGGCCGCGTGCAAGGCACAGCCGTTGTTGCTGACCGATGCTGAGTGCTGAAGCCGGATCTTTCAAACGGTACTGGACTTCTTCCCAAAGGTTGGCCTGTCTTAGATAGTGTTCAACACGCTGATCCAGGATTTTCTTTTTAGTACGTCCGCTTATACGCAAACCGAAGGCAATGTTGTTGAAGATGCTCATCGGGAGTGGGTAAGGGCGCTGGCTCAGCAATCCCATCCGTTTGCGGATTGCCGTAATCTCCTCGGTCGTATTGAGAATGTCTTCATCGCCGATAAAAATGCTGCCCGACACTTTGACCTCGGGATAAAGATCCGTGAGGCGGTTCATGCTTTTAAGCAGCGTAGTTTTTCCACATCCTGAGGGACCGAGGATCACTGTGACTTTTTTTTCCGGAATGTCGACATTTACATTCTTTAAAATATGCTGTTTGCTGATATAAAGATTAAGGTCGCGAATCCTTATTTTAGCTTTTTCTTCCATGTCAGAATTAAATTTTATTCTTCTGATAACGTTTGGAGGTATATCTCGAGAGAATACTGATAAACAAAATAAATAGCGTGAGGACTACTGCTGAGGCATAAGCACGCGTTCTGACTTCTTCGATCGGGGATGAGAGCTGAAAGAAGATGGCCAGCGGAAGCGTAGCGGTTGGCTGTGTCAGCGAAGTTGGGATGCTGTCGGT
>JAUZOX010000123.1 GCA_030706265.1 Bacteroidota bacterium
CCGGATGATTGGAAAAGTAATGCTTCCAAGAGATGTACGCAACCCATCTGCAATGGTATGAAGAGGGCTTACAGGTTGAATACTCCCTGAATGAAATGATCTCCAGGCATCATCCGCATTTGCAGGTTCTGCTGCGATGACAGTTGTTCCGGGGGAATAGTACGCGGCAGATAATGCAGTACCACTCAATAGACCTCCTCCTCCAACCGGTGCCATGATTACATCCAGTCTTTCGGTTTGTTCTATTAATTCTTTTGTTGCTGTAGCTTGTCCTGCTATAATCCGGACGTTATTATAAGGATGGATTTCGGTAGCCTGTGTTTCTGAAATTACTTTTACCAGCATCTCTTCTCTGGCCTCAACGGTTGGCTGGCAGAATGTAATGATACCGCCATACTGTTGAACAGCATCCACCTTGACCTTCGAAGAATTGGAAGGCATCACGATATAGGCCTTCACTCCTATATTACGGGCTGCCAGTGAAAGTGCTGCAGCATGATTTCCCGACGAGTGGGTTGCGACGCCATGTTGAATCTCATCAGGGCTGAGGGTGAGAATAGCATTGGTGGCTCCCCTCATCTTGAATGCACCGGCTCTTTGAAAATTTTCACATTTAAAGTAAACTTCAGCATCCAGATATTCATTGATCAACCTTGAACTTAAAACCGGGGTCCGGTGAATATAAGGGGCAATCCGTTTTGCTGCTTCAACGATATCTCCGTTATCGGGTATCTTAAAATCCATTTTACTTTAATTTTTGAATGATTGCATCGCAAGCTTTATCCAAAAGATGAAAAACATCTACAAATCCTTCTTTTCCGCCATAATAGGGATCAGGAACTATCTGATTTTCTCCTGGAAACAGTTCGTTAAGTATCAGCCCGGCTTTATTGCGGTCGGCATTATTCCTTGACAACTTATGGACTGCCTTCAAATTTTCATGATCCATCACAAAGATTTGATCGTAAATATCAAAGTCCCCTTGCTTAAAAACCCTTGCCTTATGAGTACTGATATCGACTCCAAACTGCGATGCGATCATTTCCGCTCTTTTATCTGCAGATTGGCCGGCATGAAAAGAGACGAATCCGGCAGAAGCAACTTCTGCATTTATATTGTGTTTTTTTATCTTCTTTTTTAATATCCCTTCAGCAAGCGGAGAACGACAAATATTGCCAAGGCAAACCATTAGAATTTTCATGAAGTATTTTAAGTATGATGCAAAATTAAATAATTCGGAACATAAAAAAAGCCGTTACGTTATTCCGAACGGCTTTAATATTTTAACAATAGAGCATTACATCTTTATTTTTTTATCAATCTCATCCAGATGCGATTTGAATTGCTTATCGGTTTCAATTAAATTCGTGATAGCACGACAAGCATGTAATACGGTAGAATGGTCTTTATTACCGCAAAACAATCCGATCGTTGAAAGTGAGGCTTTCGTGTGTTTTTTTGAAAGAAACATGCTCATTTGTCTTGCCTGCACTATTTCTCTCTTTCTGGTTTTGGAATTAAGGGCCTCAATTGGAATATTAAAATAGTCGCAAACTACCTTCTGGATGTAATCGATTGATATTTCGCGGGTGGTATGTTTAACAAATTTCTCGATCATCTCGCTGGCAAGCTCAATGGTAATCTCCTTTTTATTGAGCGACGACTGAGCCATTATTGAAATAAGGGCTCCCTCGAGTTCACGGATATTGGTCTTCACATTATAGGCGAGATATTCGATCACATCTTCGGGCATTTCAATTCCATCGTTGTAGATGTGCTTTTTCAAAATAGCAATGCGGGTGTCAAGATCCGGAACCTGCAAATCGGCAGCCAAGCCCCACTTGAAACGGGACAAAAGACGCGGCTCAATGCCTTTAAGCTCGACAGGTGGTTTGTCGGAGGTGAGCACTATTTGTTTACCCTTTTGATGCAGATAATTAAAGATATGGAAAAAAGAATCCTGGGTCTTTTCTTTTCCGGCAAGGAACTGAATATCATCTATAATTAACACATCGATCATTTGATAAAAATGAACGAAGTCATTGTGTGTGTTGTTCCTAACCGAATCGATAAATTGGTTTATAAACTGTTCAGCAGCTACATATAAAACAGTCTTGTCCGGGAAATTATTCTTAACCTGAATTCCTATTGCATGTGAAAGGTGGGTCTTGCCAAGCCCAACAGGACTATATATAAATAAAGGATTAAAAGCAGTCTTACCTGGATTTTGAGCTACAGCAAAACCTGCCGAACGGGCCAAACGGTTACAGTCACCTTCGACATAATTATCAAAAGAATAAGCATCAATAAGTTGAGATTGAATTTTGATTTTTTTCAATCCGGGAATCACAAAAGGATTTGGTATCTCCTTGTTGCTTCCCTTGTTTAAATCAATCGGCATGGCTATAGCCGGATTATTTAAAGACTTGTTGTTGCTGGTGGGAACCTTGATTGTATAAGGATCTGCCTGATTTGCAGAATTATCCATTACAATGCTGTACTCTAATCTTCCTGAGCTCCCAAGTTCACTCTTTATCGTCTTTTTGAGTAAATGAATATAGTGTTCTTCCAACCATTCGTAGAAGAACTGGCTCGGTACCTGTATGGTGAGCACGTTATTATCAAGCCTGATTGGTTTTATAGGCGAAAACCACGTCTTAAAACTTTGATAATTAATATTGTCTTTAATTACTTTCAGACAACGTTCCCATACTTCGATATGAAGCTCTGTCATGCTCAATGTAATGTTTTAAGTAGTCCTTTAAATTTATAAATTCTATAAACCTGTATTCTATAGCGTAGAAACCAAAAGATTAGAAGTTTTCAGTTTCAAATCTTTTCGAACCTCTGTAAGCGAGAAAAGTTGTTAACAAAGTTCAACTTAAAATAGTTGAAAAAAAATAGGAGTAGAGCTTGATTTACATAAATATGTTTCTTATTTGATTGATAAATTATTTTAAATTTCTTATTGAGTTTTTATTTCAAATTGTCTTTATGTAATTGATTTTAAGACTTTCAATTCTTGTAAATTTTTCATATACCTTGATGGAATCCAATTTGGGTACCTGAAAAGTTATTTTGCATTCCAGTTCAAATGATGAAGATAACTGTTCCAGATTTTCTTCTTTAATTATCTTCATGACCTCATTCATCATCGAATAGGGATAAATAATTTCATAAACATCCCTTATTTTAAGTGTTACGATTTGGGCATTGTTTAAAGCATCCTGGGCAGCAGTCTTATACGCATTAATCAATCCACTGACACCCAATTTTGTGCCACCAAAATACCGGACTACCGCTACCAGTGTATTGGTCAGATCATATGACAATAGCTGCCCGTATATCGGGCGCCCTGCAGTTCCTGAGGGCTCGCCGTCATCATTCATTCTGTACCCGCTTTTGTCGAAGCCCAATATGTAAGCATAACATACATGGCGTGCATCATGAAATTCTTTTCGCGTTTTTTCAAGGAACTCTTTGACTTCAATTTCATCGGTAACCGGTATTGCGAACGAAATGAATCTACTGCCCTTTTCTTTATAAAACCCTTCTGATTTAAAGGTAATTGTTTTGTAAGTATCTTCGAAGAGCATTCTGTTCTTTAAGTCGTTTTCCAATTTCATAAAAATATGTAAATAGATTCTAATAGCAATCTTTATTTTAATTTTTTTTTGATATTTTTAATCTATCTAAATTTCAAAAATGATATATAATCGGAATGCTTTTTGTGAGGGGAAGAAATCATTTGCGTGTGAAATAAAAATATTAAAAAGTTAATAAACAGTGCTGTAATAATTATAGGTACCTTGGTCTTTTTCACTTGACTCATTTGGGATGAAACGAGCCTGTTTGAAAATCACAGACACCAATGAAAACTGGCATGCGAGCTCCATAAGACCTATTTAATCGAATTATTTTCTTATGAATTAATTATCTTTGCCGCCTAAATTAAACTCTTATGCCACATTTAGGTGAGTTTGCATCACTCCTCGTTGCTCTCTTCTGGACAATCACTGCTCTTTCTTTTTCCCGCGCAAGTCGTATCATCGGTTCTCTTCAGGTGAACTGGCTTCGGCTGGTATTAGCCTTTGTCTTTCTTGGAATTTTGTTGTTGTTCAGGACAGGATCTTTCTTCCCGGTTGAAAATTCAACGACCTCCTGGCTGTGGCTTTCACTGTCAGGGTTGGTTGGTTTTGTGATAGGTGACTTTTGTCTTTTCCTTTCCTATGAGTACATCAGTGCACGTATATCCATGTTGATAATGGCTCTGGCGCCGCCTATAGCTGCCGTAACGGGATATTTCATCTTAGATGAAAAATTTACCGGGATGAATCTCGTTGGAATGCTCATCACACTGTTGGGGATAGCCTTTGTTGTTCTGGATAAACCGGCAGAAGATGAAAGTGAAGCTGAACAGCCAAAACATACTTTTAAATCCGCTTATTCGGTGCCGGGCTTATTGTTTGCCTTCGGCGGCGCTGCCGGTCAGGGCGTTGGATTGGTACTGAGTAAACTTGGAATGCAATCCGAAGCCGGTATGCCTCAGTATGATCCCTTTGCTTCAACTGAAATCAGGATTATCACCGGCATCATCGGTTTCACTTTAATCATTGTCTTTGCCGGCAGACTCGGCAATTTGAAAAAAGCAATCAAAAACCGCTCGGCAATGAGCTTAGTCACCCTGGGATCAATCTTCGGCCCCTTTCTCGGTGTGTCGTTCTCCCTGCTTGCCGTACAGTACACTTCTACCGGAATTGCCTCCACCATAATGGCCATTGTTCCCGTATTGATCATTCCACCTTCCATTTTCCTTTTCAAGGAAAAGGTTACGAAACGGGAAATAATCGGAGCCGTGCTGGCTGTATGTGGCGTTGCCCTATTCTTTATTTAGAAATTGAACCGGGCAAACCTGCGAGCTCCATACGACCTGGTTAATCAAATTGTTTACGGATGAAATTTTTTCCGAAGCCTTTGGGTCATGGCCAGAAATTCAGTGTCCGTAAAACGGGGACGGTTGGCGCTGTCTATCATGGTCTGCTTTTTATTTTTCATCAACAACGGATACCAGTCTCCCGGATTGGGCAGATCGTTTTTGGTACGTGGAATAATATGCATGTGCAAATGTGAAACACTTTGTCCGGCTTCTTCTTTTTCCTGAATTGACCAGTCGAAAGCATCCGTATCCAGCATCTCACACAGCCCTTTTGTTACCTTACGTGCAAAGAGAAAAAATTCAGCCAGTTTTTCCTGGTCCAGTTCATGCAAGCTTTCAATGTGTTCACGGGGAATGATCAATGAATGTCCGGGCAGCATGGGTGAAATATCATAGACAGCCAAAAAATTCCGGCTGGATGCAAAGGCGTGTTCATTACTATTCAACAGACAAAAAGGACAGTTCATATTCGTCATGATTTTTTAGGGATTAGAAAATACAAAGGCAAACCGGGCGTCAATTTATTGAGTAGGGCAGGGGAGACGTTTATGGCCTTCCTGCCATTGTGGATTGAAACGGTAGTATTTAAAACCGTGAATGCCTTGATTAACCGTTCCCCTTTTGAATGAAAACAACAAATGTCCCATAGTGACGACGAATGGTAAAATGGCTCCTCTATTGCACCAAAAGCTTCATCCAATGCCGGATACAATTCGCGTAACACTTTTTGTGCAGTAAAAGGAGACAACCCGCTGCCCAGGAGCAGGTTCTTTTCATCTTCTACAAAAAGATGGTTTTCCGGGGTACGGCTCAGGTCGATCATCTTTTTATTCCTAAGGTCACTAAAAAAACAGCCCCCGGTACTAACCGTGGTGTTTTGAAGGTCATTTGATTCCTGTAAAAATGAACGCAGGAACGCCGGTGAGTCCCAGTTGGATTTCCCTGCTTTCAAACTGACGGGTGTACGACGATATTGACCATAGTAAAGCTTTTCTCCGAACCAGTCTTCATCGTCTGTTTCCGCCATTTTCTCCTTAAAGATAATCCCCGGTGCCAGTAATTTTGCGAACAGTTCCGCAGATTCGGGGGCCCTGAATACAATTGCTTTTTCGTCAAGGTATGTCAGTTTGAGTTTTTCAAGACTGGTTTCATAATAGCTCATCTTTCCCTGCAGGTCAAAGTCACCGAGTTCGGTTCCTTCAACTGAACAAGTCTTGAAATCTGACTTTTCAATGATTTCATTCAAAAAGAAACTTCCATAAAAAGAAGATATGAGCGATACATCTACAACCAGATATTCCCTGTTGATCAGGAGACGGATTATGTTTTCATTCATACGAAGCGCCTTATTAATTTTCATGCAAAGATAAAGGAAGTGGTTGTAACTTTGTAGTATGAAAGTACCGTCGAACAAGGCAATTGATGTCTTTAAATATTACCGCGATTTATTGACCGATATTTATGGAACCGAAGAGGCTACCTCATTGATGACCATCCTCTTTGAACATTTTCTTGCACTTCAACGGCATGAAATATTATCCGGTTCGGCACGGCGTATCTCCGAATCCGAATTGCTTAAGATCCATTTTGCTACTAAGGAGCTATTAAAACAACGTCCGGTCCAATATATTACTGGTACGGCCTGGTTTTATGGCAATGCTTTTAAGGTAAACAATGACGTGCTCATTCCCCGGCCCGAAACCGAAGAGTTGTGCGACTGGATCATCAAAGACAGCCGGATTTTAGCCCATGACAACAAGACACTGCGAATCCTGGATATTGGCACCGGCAGTGGGTGTATTGCCGTCACACTCAAACAAAACATCGAAAACGCCCAGGTTTCGGCACTGGATGTTTCCGATAAAGCCCTGGGTATTGCCCGAACCAATGCCACCGCGCTGGCTGCAGAGATCGAATTTATCAAGGCTGATATTTTGAAAAGCGATCAATGGCCTACCGGTAACTTTGATATCATTGTCAGCAATCCCCCCTATGTGCGTGAATCGGAAAAGGAAGCGATGCAATCGAATGTGCTTGAACACGAGCCGCATCTGGCATTATTTGTATCCGACGAAAAACCATTGGTCTTTTACGAAGTCATTTCAAAGTTCGCACATCAGTCCTTATCTGAAATCGGCAAGTTGTATTTTGAAATCAATGAAAGCCTTCGGGATGAAATGAATTTACTGATGGAAAAAAATGGATTTGAAAAGATCGAATTCAGAACCGATCTGCGAAACAAGATACGGATGATGGCGTGTTCCCGAAAAAATCAGTAAAAAAATCATCATATAAAACGAATTTGTCTTTTTAAAGACCAAAACAGTGCTTAAAATTCCGCAGCGGCAATTCCACCTGTCTGCATTGGGACTATCAATAATTTTCATATTTATCCACTGATATTTTCTCATTTATGCTGCAATATTATGATCTTTGTTAGTGGAATTTGGATTGCAA
>JAUZOX010000124.1 GCA_030706265.1 Bacteroidota bacterium
AACAAAAAAGGAATTAATGTAAGTAAACCAATTTTTTTAAATAGTGTTTTCATGCGTAAATAATTTGTATTAAATCGGTCGCATCAAACTCGCATGGATGATTTTTATACGATAATAATTTTATTAAATAGGTCGTATAGAGCTCGCATGTATGCTCGGTTCATCGGTGCTTTGTCTTCAAAACATGCTCGGTTCATAACCCTTATTCTTTAAAAATTGAAAGTAAATGAATTCCCTGTGGTCAAATTCACCCAGGCAGCAGATTGCAAAGACAGCAATATAATAAACAGCCCATCGAAAATATGCCGGCTTCTGCATCAACAGTTCAGTTATATTTCGATGATTTTGAATAACATGTACCAGTTCCATGAATAGAATCAGGCACACGGATAATAGCAATTCCTGCTTTTTAAGACCATAAGGCTCAAAGACTGATTGATGTGTAATCACTTTATGAACCAGATCAGGGATCCCGGTAAAGATATGTTGAGCAATATAAAGAGCGGACTGTATATTGGGCGCTCTAAAGAATATATAGGCAAATGTGACCAGTCCAAAGGTGGTCAATACCGATAAAAACGGAATCCGGTCAAGAAAGAAGTATTTATCGATCTTTTGCCTTATTTTTTTGGTGATCACTCCAAATACGACATAAAACCCATGTAAAGCGCCCCAGATAACAAAAGTCCAACTGGCTCCATGCCATAATCCGCTGACCAGGAATACAATAAAAAGATTTAGATAAAATCTGGGAATGGTAACCCGATTGCCACCCAGCGAGATATAAAGGTAATCTTTAAACCACGACGTAAGCGAGATGTGCCATCGTTTCCATAACTCCGGAATGCTTTTGGACTGAAAAGGTCTATTAAAGTTGGTCATCAGCTTAAAGCCCAGGATACGGGCCGCCCCGATTGCCATGTCCGAGTAACCTGAGAAGTCGCAGAATATTTGAAATGAGTAAAAGACGGCAGCATAATCAATCCTAAGCCATTGTACTGATGAGGATTGCCATAGACGGTATCGACAACAATTGCAAGCCGGTCGGCAATCACCACTTTTTTAAACAGCCCCCAGGCCATCAATCTTAATCCGCTTGTTATCCTGTCGTAATCAAAATCATGTTTCTCTCTAAACTGGTGAAGCAGGTTTTGAGGACGTTCAATCGGTCCGGCAACCAGTTGTGGGAAAAGCATCACATACAATGCATAGATGCCGAAATGGTGCTCGGCTTGCTGATGCCCCCGGTATACTTCGATAGTATAACTCATGGCCTGGAAAGTGTGAAAAGAAAGACCAATTGGCAACGCGATGGATAAATAGGGAATCGGATTTAACAATCCAAAACCATGCAACAAAAAAGAAAAGTTTAGATTGATAAAATTGTAATATTTGAAAACTGCAAGGACGCCAATGTTGGCAATTAAGCTGCATACCAAAAACAGCTTTCTTCTTTTCCCTTTTGATTTCTCAATATATTGTCCTGCGAAATAGTCAATTACGATTGTAAATCCCAATATCAGAATATAAATCGGTATAAATGCCATATAAAAATAGCAACTGCTCAAAAGAAGTAAAAGCCACCTTTTATTATAGGGAATCGAAAAGTATAAAGAGGTGACAATAATGAAAAAGAAAAAAAATTGAATCGAGTTGAAAAGCATAGGTTATGTTTTTTCAGTAACGATTGTTTATTAAAGAAACTATTGAATTATTGACTTGTAGGGCAAAAATGATCTTAACACACTCTTACTCCAGTCACATTTAACTTTTTACTTAATAAATTTCACCATTACTTTTTTAACACTGCTTTTCAGAAATTTGTTTATCCAATTAGAAAATATGTTACCCTGGTTTTAAAGGATTTCACATAATAAAAAAGGCGCCTTGCGGCGCCTTTTTTATTTTAGATCAACTGCCTTACTGATGGCAGTTGCTATTTCAATAAATTCTTCTTTCTCCAGCTTTAGTTTCTTTTTCTTAAAATCAAAATCCTCCATTTCGTTTAGTGGAATCAAATGAATGTGAGCATGAGGGACATCCAGTCCCAAAACCGCAACGCCGACGCGTTTGCAGGAGACTGCCTTTTCAATACCCAAGGCTACTTTCCGGGCAAAAGCCCACAACCCCTGATATGTTTCATCGTCAAGAGAAAACATATAATCGATTTCCTTTTTAGGGATCACCAAGGTATGCCCTTTCGACAAAGGCGCGATGTCCAGAAAAGCATAATAATTTTCGTCTTCTGCTACCTTATACGAAGGAATTTCGCCTTTTACAATCTTCGAAAAAATAGATGACATGATATTTAAATTTCTCGGGTTATAGATACAATCTCAAATGGAATCTTACCGGCAGGAACCGTCACTTCGACTTTTTCTCCTATTACTTTGCCAAGCAATCCCTGAGCTATTGGCGAATTGACTGAGATTTTTCCATTTCTGATATCGGCTTCGTTTTCAGGAACAAGCGTATATGTTTGTACCGCATTATTTTTCAGGTTTTTAATCTTGACTGTAGACAAAATCAAAACCTTTGAAGAATCCAGTTTGGATTCGTCAATAATACGGGCATTCCGTATGATATCCTGAAGTTTTGAAATCTTTAATTCAAGCATACCCTGAGCATTTTTTGCTGCATCATATTCAGCATTTTCACTAAGGTCACCCTTATCGCGAGCATCAGCAATAGCTTGAGAAATTCCGGGACGTTCAACATTAATCAGATGATCGAGTTCTGATTTCAATTTATTGAGCCCTTCGATGGTATAATATTTCACTGGGGTCATAGTCCGTAGTGTTTACATGTTAAAACAACCAAACAGAAAGAACCCTCTTTTGCAAAAGGGTCCTTTCTGTTTGGAAGTAAAAGTATTAATTTTTTATCGTTGTTGCAAAGATATAAAAAAATAAAGTTCAATGTGCGGTTTAGCAAAGTTTTAAGGATTATTTAGATCCCGATTTCAACTCAGAAAGGGCTATATTTGTAACCTGCAAAATAACAAACCGAACAAATAATTTGTTTACGATACATAAACTTAACCTTCAGAAATGAAAACCTTTTTGAGTACAATTTTATTGGTTTTTCTTCTCTTTTCGAGCTCCTGCAAGGATGAAAACCCTTATAATATTCCCTATGTAGCCGTAAACTTTTACGTATATCCCAATGGGATTGACAGCGATTTAGGAATAAGCGGCTATAAATATTTCTCAAGGGTTGGCTACCGTGGAATTGTCGTATACCGAATGACTCCAGATCAATTTTTTGCATATGACCGCACATGCACATATGACTCTCAAAATCCTTCAGCAATCATAAACGTAGACCCTTCAGGGCTTTATGCGGTATGCCCGGTATGTGGGTCCCGATATTTGCTTACCGATGGTTATCCTTTTAAGGGCCCTTCAAAAAATCAGCTGGTTCAATATCATACTTCATACGATGGGTACAAAGTCTTTGTAACCAATTAGATTTAATAACCCCGCTCGTTTCTCCCTTCGATGTAATTGATAAAGGTCTTGTTCACCACCTTATTCCCTCCCGGCGTCGGATAATCACCCGTAAAATACCAGTCACCCCGATGGCCCGGAGAGGCAACATGAAGGTCTTCGATGCTCTGATACACCACTTTCACTTTGGCCTTTATCCGCGGAGGAGTCACTAATTGTGATACTTTTTCAGATAACTGCTCGTAGGTGAAAGGAGCATAGATATCCTTGACATGATTTACAATCTGTTCTTTGGGATAAAGTTCCTGTTCTTTACACTTGCGGTAAACTTCATTGATGACACTCTCCTGCCTGGTTTCTTTCAGCAAGGCGATGGCAGCCTGAAATGCGATGAAGTCACTGATTTTGGCCATATCAATTCCATAACAATCCGGATAACGGATCTGGGGAGCAGAAGAGGCTACAACAATATTTTTAGGGCCAAGCCGGTCAAGAATACTTATGATACTCTGCTTAAGCGTTGTTCCTCGGACGATAGAATCATCCAAAACCACAAGGTTATCAACCCCGGGATGAATAACCCCGTAAGTGATATCGTACACATGGCCTACAAGGTCGTCCCGTTTAGTGTCTTCCGTAATGAAGGTGCGCATCTTGATATCTTTAACCGCTACCTTTTCCATCCGGGGATAAAGTTTAAAAATCTCATCCAGCTTTGCCTTATCCAGATTCCCGGCTGCTTCAATTATCCGGTCTTTTTTAATCTGATCACAAAAGTTATGGAGTTCTTCCATCATGCCATAAAAAGCATCAATGGCCGTATTGGGAATATAGGAAAAAACAGTGTTGGGAATATCAAAGTCGACAGCTTTAAGGATAGCAGGTGTAAGCAGTTTACCCAAAGCCTTCCGTTCTTTATAAATCTCTACATCGGTTCCCCTTGAAAAATAGATTCGTTCAAATGAACAACTGCGTCTTTCGACAGGCTGTTTATATTCAACTTCGGAATAAGATCCATTTTTCTTGATTATTAAGGCATTGCCAGGCTGTAATTCTTTGACCGATTCAAATGGGACATTCAGGGTTGTTTGGATGACCGGTCGTTCTGAAGCAGCGACCACGACTTCATCGTCAGCATAATAATAGGCCGGTCTGATTCCGGCCGGGTCCCTGAGGACGAAAGCATCACCATGCCCGAGCATACCCACTATTGCATAGCCGCCATCCCATGCCGCCGAAGAACGAGCCAGCACTTTTTGCAAATCCAGATCTGATTCAATCTTTTGAGTACTTTCTCTTTTGCTGAATCCCTCTGATTTTAATTTCCGGTAGAGTTCTTCGTTTTCTTTATCCAGAAAATGTCCGATCTTTTCCAGAATAGTGATGGTATCGGATGTTTGTACCGGGTATTGTCCTAATTCGACCAGCTTATTGAAAAGCTCGTCAACATTGGTCATGTTAAAGTTACCGGCAATCACAAGATTTCTGGTCTTCCAATTGTTTTCACGCATTACCGGATGCAGGTTCTCAATATCATTTTTTCCAAAGGTCCCATAACGAAGATGGCCCAAAAATACCTCACCTGTGAATTCGAGGTTGTTTTTAAGCCATTGCGGATCTTTTAAACGGTCGGGGTTTTGAGCCTTGACTTTTTCAAATTTATCGAAAATTATCTTGAAAATATCCTGAATCGGTGATGCTGAATTGGATCTCAAACGATTGATGTAACGTTGACCCGGCAACATGTCCAGCTTTACATTCGCCAGACCGGCTCCATCCTGGCCCCGGTTATGCTGCTTTTCCATCAAAAGATGGATTTTATTCAGACCCCATAATGCAGAACCATATTTTGCAACATAATACTCAAGCGGTTTCAGCAGTCTTACCAAAGCTATGCCGCATTCGTGTTTTATCTGTTCACTCATAGAGAACTCAGTAAGGAAAAGTTTTGAAGCTACAAAGGTAATCAAAATCGATCTTATACAATCAAAAGAGGCTTAGTTTAGATTTTATTGCCAATGCAGATTGTGTGAATGAAACAAAACGGTCTTTACTTTCCTCACTGTCAATCCACAGTTCTCTTTTGCTTTGTTTATTCTGGAAACCCAATCACGATACAATCAGTCACAAAAAAAACCGTCACTTTCAGCGACGGTTTTCCAACTGAACCCTTATAAACAGGTCAAAGAAAAAACCATAAATTAATCTTTCTCCTGCTCAAGCAACTTGCCATTGGCATCATATATCAATGCCTTTCCCTTTTGAACCACCACTTCGTATGTAATCTTTTCTCCGGCAGTGATTTTTTCAGCATCCAGGATGGGTTTACCCTTATACTTATCATTAATCGATTTCAATACGGCGGCAGGTAACTCCGTTGATTTAATTTTAAGTTCTGTTTCAAGCATCTTTCCTTTTGCATCATAGGCAATGGTCATCTCCTGACCGTTGTTTTTTATGGCAACTTCATATTCGGCACCTTCTTTTTCCCATTTTGCATCTGATGCTTTGGGAAATTGCTTTTCAAAAGATGCTTTGACAGCTGCCGGAACCTTAACGGCATTCGCTTTTTGTGCATTTGCTGAGAAACAGATCAGAAACACACCAAGGGTGATTAAAAACACTTTTTTCATGGTACTTTGATTTAGATTAATAATATGACAAATCTAAACCCCGAATCTGTTTTAATCTTGAATTTCAGAATACTCCATAAAATATTTAAACTATTTCATGGAGCTGTTTCTATAGCCGGACTATATCTAAAGATCGGAATAATCAGTGGGCTGTAAAAATAAAATGTCAGAGTGTGAAACATTCTTCTGGTATTCCGGCATGGCCGAAAGTTTTTTCCAATCCGGATTAGCTTTGAAAACCTTCCAGTGGTCTTCCCGGTCAGCTTTATTGGCATAGGTTGTCAGATACATCAGGTTGGGCATATGACTACCGGAAATGACATCTCCCCAAAAGACCGGGTTGGAATCAATCTGCTTAAAGATATTGATCTCGCTTTCATTAAACATTTTCACTTTACTCAGATGGCGTTCTTCGGTCGGTGATTCATAGCTACGCAACTCATAGATCCTTTCCGATTTTGCCGTCTTGAGCTTTGGAACAGCCATTTCAGGCATCTTGACAAATGCTTTCATGATCACTGTTTCATACCTTTTATAGGGAGGGTTATCGTAGGTTGCATTTAAATAATCATTCCCGGCTGTCTGATATTGTTTATCATTTTGCAACTGTTCGGGCAAAAGGAGAAGGTGTTCCATTGACTTGAACGGAATCAGGACATATACTTTTAAACCCGTAGTATCAGCGGGCAACGTTCTCATGACCGCTGTTTTATTGATGCCTATTCTATGCAGAGCCGGCAACAAGGCGTTCTGCAGATAATTTTCAACTCTTTCCTGTTGGCTTTTATTGTTAAACTGGTATATCCGCAGTTGATAATACTCCCGTGCAGGAGTCTTGGCTAAAATCTGGGAAATTCCAATTGAAGTTAACAATAAAAAAGCAAGTCCTAATTTTCTGAATAGGTTGTAGTTGTGATTTTTTTGCATGACATAAAAATGGTTAATGATGATCAGAATTGATGAATTTAGTTTCATTTGCAGAGTAGCCCTAATTGAATTGTAAAAATAGAAACAAATTAAAAATATGCCAAAGGCGAACAGGAAAATAAAAAAATAGCGTACAAAGCAATGTACGCTATCAAACAGAAAAGATAATAATTTCCAAACCCAGGCCAATATCTTTAAAAACCCGTTAACTTAAAGGGTGTTAACTTTTTAAAAAGATCATTGTTTTCTGAATTCCGCGTTGGCCGTAATGGTAACATCATCACCCAGCATGGCAGCCGTAAAGGAGGGCCCGATTCCAAAATCACTTCTTTTGACCTTACCCGAAATCTTAAAACCGGCAATCGGTTGTTTCGATACCGG
>JAUZOX010000125.1 GCA_030706265.1 Bacteroidota bacterium
AAAAAACTTTCAATGCTTTCAAATATTAAAGCCATCCTTAAGAATTCAGCTATCTACGGCTTTGGAAATCTATCCACCAAGCTCGCCGGTTTCATTCTCATTCCGATATATACTTCACATTTTTCGGTAGCCGAATTTGGTATTTTGAGTATGATGGAGGTGACGGCACAAGTCATCATTGCAGTTTTTGGGCTATCACTTTATCAGGGCTTTTTTCGCTGGTATTGGGATAAAGGCATGGCCGGCCGGCAAAAGGGGCTGTTTTTTACGGTTACCATGATTTTAATCGGTGTCTCATTAGTCACGGCTGCAATATTCTTCCCTTTGCTCAATACAATTTCCGTATGGTTTTTTCAAACAGCGGAATACAGTTATCTGCTTAAGATGATGCTTATTGCTTCGCTGATGCAGATGGTGATGGTGATGCCGTCCACGTTACTCCGTCTGCAGGAAAAGGCGGTGTTGTATACAGCCACGAATTTGATTCAGCTTTCGGTAAATTTATTTTTCACGATTTTCTTTATCATTCATTTTCATCAAAAGGTCGAAGGCATCTATCATGCACAGATTATCGGGAGTGTAGTTTACTTTTTGGTTTTATTCCGGTTCATCATTAAAAACTCCGCATTTCGCTTTGAAACTAAGGTGCTGAAAGATATGCTTGTCTTTTGTTATCCTTTGATTCTTTCCGCCATCTCAGGGGTGATTTTCAATGTTACCGATCGTTATTCTCTGAAGATATTGGGCGATTTACAAAATGTAGGTATTTATTCTTTGGGTTTTAAAATAACGAACACCTTATATGTGTTTGTCATCACATCGGTGATGTTTGCCATTCAACCCATGATTTATAAAAAAATGGATGCACCGGATAACAAACGGTTTTACTCAAAGCTGCTGACTTATCTGACTTTTGGCATCATGTTTTTCGTGTTGGGCGTCATGCTTTTCGGTAAGGAAATTATCAAGGTGCTGGCTCAGAAAACCGCTTATTGGGATGCTTATCAGATTATTCCCTTTTTGGCTTACGCCATCTTGTTCGGAATGTTTAAAGATATTGCCACAACCGGTTTAAACATCACCAAGAAAACAAAAATTATTGCCATAACGGTTGCTTTTATGGCAGCGTTGAATATTGCATTGAATTTCGTCTTCATTCCTTTTCTGCATAACATGGGGGCAGCCCTTTCCAAGATGCTTTCTCAGATCGTCTTTTTTGTGATTATTTACAGAAGTTCACAGAAGGTGTATCCGATCCCATATGAAATAATGAAGTTGATGAAAATGCTGATTTTAGGAATTGCCTTATATTTCTTATCCCTTCTTACCAACGATATGCAGCTCATATGGCGACTGACTATTAAAACAGCCATGATTGCATCGTTCCCCGTCATATTGTATTTCATGAATTTTTATGAAAAGATAGAGCTGGAAACCATGTATGGAGGCTGGAATAAATGGCGCAACCTTTCCAGATTTAAAGAAAATCTAAAAACCATTCACTTCTAGCTTTTGGGTACATTAAAACCCGATTTCAGAACACGGGCTGAGCAAACATTTCCTCTATTGGCGTTTGAAAATAAGCTTGATAATACAAAATATATTCTCTAATTTTGCACGCTATTTTTAACCGGTCTGATATGAGGAAAACTTGCGATTCCGGATTATGGGGCTGAAGAAAATAAAAATAAGTTTAACCCGAGTGTCCGCAAGCACTCTACAAAAAACAAATCACCATAATGTCAATTGACGAAGTAAACATGGAAAATCCTGAAATTCAGGATGCTTCTGAAGAAACAAAAAATGTTGCTGATGAAACTCCTGCTGTTTCAGAAGAAACTGATGTTGAAACTCCAAAAGTTAGGGATGCTGTAGAAGAAGCTGAAATTGAAGCCGCAGAAAATCAAGCTACGGCAGAAGAAGCTAAAATAGAGGTTCCTGTTGATGCAGAAAAAGTAGTAGAAAAAGAAGTAAAACCGACTAATGAAGTTCCGGCAGAATTTGATTGGAGCTCTCTTGGTAAAAAAGGTAGTAACTATTCAAAATCTGATCGTGAAAAGCTTGAAGGCTTATACGACAAGACCCTTAGTTCAATTGTTGAACACGAGGTGATTGATGGTAGTGTTGTTACTATGAACAATCGCGAGGTTGTGGTAAACATAGGTTTTAAATCTGACGGCGTTATTCCTCTTTCAGAACTCAGATACAATCCCAATATTAAAATTGGAGACAAGGTCGAAGTTTATGTAGAAAGCCAGGAAGACGCAAATGGTCAGCTTATCCTTTCTCACAAAAAAGCACGTACGCTACGTGCATGGGAACGTGTAAACAATTCTTTCGACAAACAGGAAGTTGTTACCGGTTATGTAAAATGCCGTACCAAGGGTGGTCTTATCGTTGATATCTTTGGAATTGAAGCATTTTTACCGGGTTCACAAATCGATGTTAAACCTATCCGTGACTACGATATTTTTGTCGACAAGGTTATGGAATTCAAGATTGTTAAAATCAATCATGAATACAAGAATGTAGTTGTTTCACATAAGGCACTTATTGAAGACGAACTAGAACAACAAAAAGCTGAAATCATTGCTAAACTTGAAAAAGGTCAAATTCTCGAAGGTACCGTTAAGAACATCACTTCTTATGGTGTATTCGTTGACCTTGGCGGTGTTGACGGTTTAATCCATATTACCGACCTTTCATGGGGTCGGATCAATCATCCGGACGAGATAGTACAGCTTGATCAGAAAATCAAGGTTGTAATTCTCGACTTTGATGAAAACAAAAAACGTATTGCCCTTGGTCTAAAACAACTTACCTCTCATCCTTGGGATGCGCTTGACGAGAACCTGAAAGTAGGGGATACTGTTAAGGGTAAGGTTGTTGTGATTGCTGATTATGGCGCATTTATTGAAATCGCTCCCGGCGTGGAAGGTTTGATCCATGTTTCTGAAATGTCATGGAGCCAGCATTTACGTTCGGCTCAGGACTTCCTGAAAGTTGGCGATGAAGTAGAAGCCGTTATCCTGACCCTTGATCGCGACGATCGGAAAATGTCATTGGGTATCAAACAACTCATACCCGATCCATGGGCTGATATCAAAGAAAAATATCCTATCAACTCTCATCACAAGGCAGTCGTTCGCAACTTTACCAACTTCGGTATTTTTGTAGAACTCGAAGAAGGTGTAGATGGTCTGATCCATATCAGCGACTTAAGCTGGTCAAAGAAGATTAAACATCCTGCCGAATTCACCAAGATTGGAGAGGAAATTGAAGTTGTGGTTCTCGATGTTGACATTGAAAACCGTCGTCTGAGTCTTGGACACAAACAACTCGAAGAAAATCCCTGGGATATATTTGAAGGCATATTCACACTCGGTTCTGTTCATAAAGGTACCATTACCAATGTTACCGACAAGGGTGGTATTGTTACACTTCCTTATGGCGTTGAAGGTTTTGCTCCGACCCGTCATCTGATGAAAGAAGATAATACAACTGCTAAGGCAGAAGAAACTCTTGACTTTAAGGTGATCGAATTCTCGAAAGAGAACAAAAAGATCATCCTTTCACACAGTCGTCTCTTCCAGGATGCTGCTGCAGCCGAAAAGGCTAAAGAAGTTGCCCAGAAGGAATCGGCTGAACAGACCACCAAACGTGCCGTTAAGAAGATCAAGGAAAACATTGAACGCTCAACTTTAGGCGATCTGGAAGCCCTGATCAACCTTAAATCGGATATGGAAAAATCAGAAAAGGAATCTGGTAAAGAATCCGGAAAGAAAAAAGAAGAATAATCTTTTTTTCATGGAATAATTCAAAAAAGCTCTCCTTTCGGGAGAGCTTTTTTGTTATTAATAAAACCGATGTTGTACTTTTGTTTTAAATGTAACGCGAATGAGTTTTTCTATCACCATATTGGGATGCAGTTCATCTATCCCCACAAATGACCGCAACCCTTCGGGACAGATTATCAATTATCATGATAAGTTATACTTAATAGATTGTGCGGAAGGGACTCAATTGCAATTGCGCCGGTATGTCGGTCGTATACAGCGACTTCATGCTGTCTTTATCAGTCATTTGCATGGCGATCATTTCTTTGGACTGGTCGGATTGGTGTCGACACTTCACCTTTTAGGCCGGAATAAAGTACTTCATATTTATGGTCCCCAGGGACTGGAAGAAATCATACGGTTGCAGTTATCGTATACCCATACAGAGCTGATTTATGAACTGATCTTTCATTTAACCAATCCTGAGGTTTCGGAACTGATATTTGACGAAGGCGAACTGCAGGTAACCACGATTCCGCTTGATCACCGGATACCAACCCATGGATTTCTGTTCAGGGAGAAACCCGGATTGCGAAAAATTAAAAAGGAGATCGTATTAAGTGAAAAGATTCCTTATAGCGAATATGAAAATCTCAAGCTGGGCGCCGATTATATCACGGCTGACGGAACTGTGATCCCGAATTCTTCGCTGACCGTTTCACCGCCCATTCCCCGTTCTTATGCCTATTGCTCCGATACCCGTTACACCGAATCCATCATTCCGCTTATAAAGGATGTCGATATTCTTTACCATGAAGCCACTTTTTTAAAAGAGCTTAGTGAGCAAGCCACCTTAAAATATCATTCTACGGCAGAACAGGCAGCACAAATTGCTCTGTTGTCCGGTGCCAAAAAATTAATCATCGGACATTATTCGGCCCGCTACGACGACCTCAATCCGTTGCTGGAGGAGGCAAAATCAATATTCCCGGAAACTGAGCTTGCTCAGGATGGCCTTACGATGACAGTCAGAAAAAAGTTGGTAACCGAATGATCCGAAAGGAAACGAGCATGATTGAAGATCACCAACATGAATAAAAGTCTTCCATGCGAGTTCCATACGACCTATTTAATACAAATTATTTTTCGGATGAAATTTTAAAAAGAGTCTATCCGGAATTTAAATCAAAGCATTATATAATACCTCGATAGGGTGTAAAGCTATGCGTCCGGTTCCGTCTTTTATCTGGTGACGGCAACTTGTTCCCGGTGCACTTATGATGACATCTTCAGGTGTCTTATCGATTTCTGGGAACAATCTCAAACTGCCTACCTTCATTGAAACAGCGTAATGTTCCTTTTCATAACCAAAAGCACCGGCCATACCGCAGCACCCTGTTTTTAGTTCTTCAACCGTATAGTTAAAAGGAAGCGACAGCATGGCTGCAGTTGATGCAGTTGAAGCAATCGCTTTCTGATGGCAATGCCCATGTAATTTTATGTGTTGTTTGGCATTGGTAAACTGTTTGTGGGATATATTCCCTTTTTCAACTTCCCGGACAATGAATTCATCGAACAAGAGACATGATTTTGATAATTTCCTTGCATCGTCTATCAAATCCGGACCTACCAATTCGGGGTATTCGTCACGGAAACTAAGAATCCCGGATGGCTCAATACCGATCAGTGGAGTTTGTTCCGATACCACTTCCCTCAGCAGGGTCACATTACGGATCGCAAGAAGTTTTGCTTTTCGGATTAACCCCTTGGATAAATAGGTGCGGCCGCTTTCAAAGTGTCTGGGGACTGCAACCTCATAACCCAGCCGGTGAAGGAGCTGCACAGCTTTAATGCCGATCTCCGTATCATTGTAATTCGTGAATTCATCCACAAAAAGATAGACCTTGCCTTTTTGTAACGTCTTTTCGGGCCTTTGTTTCCTGTTTTTAATCATCCAGTGATGAAGTGTCATACGATAAAGGCGCGGAATGCTCCTTTCGGGTGCAAATCCCAATATCTTTTTAAGCAGCCCGGAAGTGAACCTGTTGGTAACGACAAAATTAAAGACTGCAGGTACCAGTGCTCCCAATCGATTTACCCGGCTGATATTTGCAATGAGGAATGAACGCATAGGAATTCCATGCTTATCATACCAGTGTTGCATAAATTCCGCCTTATATTTCGTGATATCAACATTGGAAGGGCATTCCGATTTGCATCCCTTGCAGGATAAGCATAGATCCAGTACAGTGTAAATCTCTTTATGATCAAAGGGATTGTTCTTGCGGGAGTGAGTGAGATATTCGCGAAGAATGTTTGCCCTTGCCCTTGTCGATGCATTCTCGTCGAGGGTTGCCTGATAACTTGGGCACATGAGACCTCCGGTCACGGATGTCTTACGACAATCTCCCGAGCCATTGCATTGTTCTGTGGCGCGTAGGAGACCCTGTGTTGACGAAAAATCAAAGATGGTATCTATTTGAGGTATCGGCTTGCCGGGTTCAAATCTCAGGCTGGAATCCATCGGTGGAGTATCTGTGATTTTGCCGGGATTAAAAATCCCCTGAGGGTCCCATGTCTTTTTGATTTCTTTACAAAGCAGATAGACTTTTTCGCCCAGCATCAAAGGGATAAACTCCCCCCTTAAGCGGCCGTCTCCGTGTTCGCCACTCAACGAGCCCCTGTGTTTTTTAACCAGTTGGGCAGTTTCAAAGGCAACGGTTCTAAAGCGCTTAACATCTTCGGGGTCTTTCAGATTAAGCACCGGTCTTAAATGAAGCTCTCCGGTCGAAATATGACCATGAAAGACACAACTCAAATTGTTCCTTTCCAGCATTGCCATAAAGTCGGCCATATAATCCGGCATGTATTTTGGGCTGACAGCCGTATCTTCAATGACGGCAACCGGTTTTGCATCACCGGGCATATTCGAAAGTACACCAAGTCCTGCTTTTCGCAATGCCCAAACTTTACTGATTTCTTTCCCGTAAATACGGGGATAATGATAACCATATCCTGCAGACCGTAAACTATCTACAAGCTGAGTTGCTATCTTATCCAACGCTTCGCGACTTTCTCCAGCAAATTCAATCAGCAAAAGGGCTTCAGGATCTCCCTGAATGAAGAATCGGTTTTTCCGTTGTGAAATGTTGTTCTTGGTCAGTTCTAGAATTACGTGGTCCATCAGCTCTACGGCCACCGGATTATGCTTAAGGGCAATGAGATTCGCTTTGAATGTTTCATTGAGCGTCGCCATGTGAACGGCAACAAGCATTTTTTCCTTCGGCGGGAGCGGAACCAGGTTGAGTTTGATTTCGGTGATAAAACACAGCGTACCTTCTGAACCTGTAATTAGCTTGCAAAAATTAAAAGGGGTGTGATTGTCTGTAAATATTTGGCTTTTCAGTAGATAGTCAATTGCATATCCGTTGTTACGGCGCTTTAATTCAGGATCGGGAAACTGATTTCTGATTTCTTCCTGCATCTGCTTCTGCTCAAGCGCGGTTTTCATTTGCCGGTAGATGTCTCCTTCCAAAGATTTCAA